>CAYMVB010000214.1:0-11434 GCA_964393665.1 uncultured Desulfobacteraceae bacterium
GTTGACAGTTTAGATAACATTCATTTTTACTTACGTCCCTGTATACCAACAGATATTCCCGATTCTCAGTATGATGTAAACACCTACTATGCTTGTTTAAAGTCTACTGGTAAGCATATTATGTCAGGTGTAAATAATGAGGATAGCCTCCACAAGGTTATCGAGTTAGCCTCCTTGATTGCCGGTGGGAAGGAAAAGCTTTTAGAGAAACCTTTTATTTCTGTCATTACATCATTTTCTATTAGCCCTTTAAAATTAGACACCCAGGCAACATATATCATGCAGGAGGCTATACGGAATAGGATCCCGGTTGTCCTTTCGGCTGCGCCAATGTCAGGCTCTACATCACCCATGACTATGGCTGGTACTCTGGCGCAGCTCCATGCAGAGCAACTTGCAGGTATCTGCATCTGCCAGCTTACCAACCCGGGCGCACCGCTTCTATACGGAGGAATTCCAGGCATGGCCAATCTTAAGACCATGGGATATCTGGGGGGAGCCGTGGAATGCGGGATGATGAATGCTGCCATTCATCAACTGGCACACTACATTAAAGTACCCAATTATAATTCATCAGGGCTGACAGATTCAAAGATACCTGATACCCAGGCAGGATGGGAAAAGGCAATAACCACGCTGCTTGCAGTTATGGGTGGCTCTAATTATGTTCATCACGCAGCAGGAATGTTGGAATCCATGATTGCAGTGGCATATGAACAGTACGTTATTGATGATGAGATTATCGGTATGTGTTGCAAGGTTCTTAAAGGAATTGATGTGGATAAAGAGCATCTGGCCCTGGAAGTAATTGATTCTGTTAAACCTGGGGGTAACTTTATGGCTGACAATCATACCATGACCTACATGCGTAAGGAATATTTTACTGGAAATGGGGTTACCGATTCGAAGAGCAGGGATAAATGGGAAAAGCAAGGATCTTTGGATGCTAGAACCAGGGCCCGTGAAATCGCAAAAAACATCCTTTCTAGAGAAGAAAAATCTTATATTTCGAAAGCAGTTGATCAGGATATCCGCAGAAAATTTGATATTCTACTTTGAAAATTGGAAAAAATAGTTAGGCTCCTGGGAATAGTTTGTTGCTATAGTCATTAAACATTCATGATTATGGATGCAGGTTTGGCAGAAAAATTTTTATAGACCTTATCAATAATATTGCATTGTAAGTGAAATAGGGTGCCCATTTAGATGGGGTATTCCGGTTTTCTTATCTGTAGATGAAGTCAAATTTTGATTTTAAGGTATACGGTAAAAGAGAAATAAAGGACCGAATGGAGGTGAGGAAATAAACAGGTCACTCTATACTTGGGTTGAGGAGGAAGCTTGGAAAAAGCTAATGTTTAAAATTTAGGCATTCTTTTTAGAGAGTTTCACAGAGTAATGGATTATATATTTAAAAAAAGGAGGAAAAAAATGAAAAAAGGATATTTTCTCTTGGCAGCCTTGGCCACTTTATTAATGGTCTTACATGGTGTTTACACTGTCCAAGCTACAGAAAAACTGGCAGCAGACCAAATTCTGCGTATTGCCTTTGATGCAGGAGATGCCAAGACGCTTGACCCTCATAGAGCTGCTACAACGGTGGATCGAAGTTCGGTAGATCCTATTTTTAATGGGCTCGTTCGTTACCCTCCTGGTAATCAAGTAAATGTTGAACCCGACTTGGCCACATCCTGGGAAGTTTCAGAAGATGGCAAGGTATGGACTTTTAATTTGAGGAAAGGCGTCTTTTTCCATCCATTTCCAGGCTATCCGGATGGGTATGAGCTTACCTCAGAAGATGTTATCTATTCCCTGAAACGTGCTTCCAATCCCGATCATTCATCTTATGCAGGCGAATATGCTGGAATAGATTTTAAGGCTATTGATCCTTACACAATTAAAATTTCAATAGAAAATCCTATTTCAGAGACGCTTTTTTTAGCTAAATTTGCTAACTACGCGGGAGGGTTTATTGTCTGTAAAAAGGCTATAGAGGCAAAAGGTAATGATTGGATAAAAATTAACCCGGTTGGAACCGGGCCATTTATGTTCAAGGCCTATGATCCCAGACAGAAAACAGTTCTGGTTCGTAATGAGAAATATTTTCGTGGTGTACCCATTTTAAAGCAAGTAGAGATAACGTATATGCCTTCTGTCAGTTCCCGTGAGCTTGGTTTTAGGACAGGTGAGTTAGATATTATTGAAGGGATGAATGAGGATAAATGGGTAAATAAAATTGCTAGCTTTCCCGATGTTAAAGTCAAAACCTTTGGGCCCTGTGAAGTCCAAATGCTTCACTTTAATATGGCTAAAGCCCCATTTGACGATATAAAAGTTAGAAAGGCATTTTCTTATGCAGTGTCTCGTAAAGATGTTGCTGCATTTATGGGAGAAACTTTAGCTGTGCCGATTTATTCCAGTGCGATGGCACCCCCCGCAAGTGGTTCTTTAACAAAGGAGGAGGCAATTAAAGCAGGGGTAGTATACGAAGGTGACGTGGTAAAAGCCAAAAAATTACTGGCTGAGGCAGGGCATCCAAATGGATTTAAAACAGAGGTAATTATTAGCGAACTGGCAACGAGCTACAGAAAACCAATGGTTGCTATTCAGGCTCAGGTTAAAAAGGCGGGTATTGATATGAAACTGAAGGTGGTGGACCATTCATCATTTCATAGCCTCATACGTGACGATGCAAGCCCCGCTGTTTATTATGCGTGCTGGCGCCCTAATGTTGATGTTTTTCTCACCCTATTTTTTCATTCCGACTCGGTAATTGTAAAAGGCAAAAAACCTGACACCAATTTTTCTCATTATGGAATGGTTGATGCTGATGGGGATGGGAAAATTGATAGCATAGATGACCTGATTAAGACAGCGAGACTCGAACTTGATTCTGAAAAACAGATTGCATTATGGAAGGAGGCCCAGATTAAACTTCTCAAAGATGTAGCTGTTTTGCCAATAATTCGGCTGGAGTATGCTTTCCCTATGAAATCTTACGTAGAGCTAGGCCATCCACTTGAATTTAGCTGGCAGACCTATTCACCTCAAATAACTGAAAAAACGAAAATTCTGGCGCATTAAGGCTCCAAATAGCTTATGAAGGAATGGTATATTTTTTTAATTGTTTAAAGTTGATCAGCATCGTGCTTGCTTACATTAACGAAGCATAGCACGGTGTTGATTTATTTTTAGGCTTGAAAAGATAGTAAACCCAGATGTAGAATTTATAAAGGTATCCGGCCCATGTTCAATTATGCTGTTAGAAGAATTCTTCAGAGTATCCCCATTCTATTTGTTGTCTTAACGCTGGTTTTTTTGATTGTACGCATATTACCAGGCGATCCAGCGGTGGCTGCTCTTGGAGATTATGCAAGTAAAGAGGCGGTAAATGCATTAAGAGAAAAGATGGGCTTAAATGCCCCTCTTTGGCTTCAATATCTAAGGTTTATTTCTGATCTTTTCCGGGGCGACTTTGGGGTATCAGCTATTACCGGTTATCCGGTTTCTACTCAGATTATAAGAGTTCTTCCCTACACCTTAGAACTTACCTTTAGCGCAATTCTTCTTGGTTACATATTCGGAGTTCCTTTAGGAATCTCCGCGGCGGTTCGAAGAAACACTTTTATAGATTACTTTAATCGTATTTTTTCTTTAATTGGCCTTTCAGTGCCTGCTTTTTATCTAGGCATTTTGTTAATTTTAGTTTTTTCAATAAAATTACCTCTTTTCCCTGTAGTAGGTGGAGGTGATATCACAAACCTTTCAGACAACCTCAGGCATCTTTTTTTACCAGCCCTTTCCCTTGCACTAATAATGACGGCTTATATAACGCGGATGACAAGATCTTCCATTCTGGATATACTCCGGGAAGATTATGTGCGCACAGCCCGCTCGAAGGGCGTAGCTGATCGAGTTGTATTATACAAACATGTTTTGAGGAATGCTCTTATACCAATCGTTGCACTGGGAGGGCTTTATGCAGTTGTACTTATAGGCTCATCAGTTATGGTGGAAATCGTGTTTTCCAGGCCGGGGTTAGGTAAGCTGATGGTGGGGGCAATCAAACAAAGAGATTATACGACACTTCAATCAGTTATGGTACTTTATACGGTTATCGTTGTTGTTATAAATCTCCTTACGGATTTAGTTTATAAATTAGTTGATCCAAGGATAAAGTATAATTAAAGCCTTTCATAAAAAATTTTAACAATATTATTTTTCTGCCAGGCTTTATGCTCCACGTAGGAATTGTCCAAATGACGCTTACCTGAGGAGTATTTAAAATGTTTCAAAAAGAGAAAGGAATGTAATGCTTACGGAAATGACCCAGCGCCAAAGGATGCGGTCTGCTTTTATTCGAAACAGAACTGCCCTGGTAGGGGGGGTGCTTGCATTACTTGTAGTGTTGGTTGGGATTTTTGCTCCATTTATCTCGCCGTTTGATCCCTTAGAACAGGATTCTTACTATCGTCTTATGGGGAGTAGCAGTAAACACTGGTTAGGAACAGATGATTTTGGGCGGGATGTTTTATCACGAATTATCTGGGGCAGCCGTGTTTCTTTGTTAATAGGGTCTATTTCGGTTGCGTTAGGGATGGTTGCGGGCACAGCCATGGGTATGATAGCTGGCTATTTCAGAGGAAAATTGGAAAGCCTTATAATGAGAAGCGTTGATGTATTGATGTGCTTTCCGGACCTTATTTTAGCAATAGTTGTGACAGCAGTTTTAGGGTCAAACCTATTCAATTTGATTATTACGATTGGGATTGTTATGACCCCACGGTTTGCCCGCTTAGCTCATGGATCATTACTTTCACTGAAGGAAAGTGAATATGTTCTCGCAGCTCAGGCAATAGGAGCTAATGCTCCAAGAATTATTGTTCGACATATTTTTCCTAACATCTTCGGGGAACTACTGGTAGCGGGAACTCTTTGGATAGGTGTTGCAATCAGGCTCGAGGCGAACCTTGCTTTTATTGGCTTGGGTGTTCAGCCTCCTACACCTACATGGGGAAATATGATCCGGGAGGGTGTTGATGTTCTCATTAACGCACCTGGTATTTCTGTTTATTCCGGTCTGAGTATTCTCATAACAATCCTTTCTTTTAACCTGCTTGGAGATGGTATCCGTGATATGATTGATCCTAAACTTCGAGGAGAATGATGAAATACTATCATGCCGATAACTTATATTATGGATAAAAGGAGTAAAACAGCTATTGAGTGATATTTTATTGGAAGTCAAAAATTTAAAAACCTATTTTTATACCGATGAAGGGGTTGCCAAGGCAGTTGATGGTATGGATTTTGTCATAAGAAGGGGAGAAACCCTGGGTATGATCGGAGAATCAGGATGTGGTAAAAGCGTTTCTGCGCTCTCAATAATGCAGCTAGTGGCCAGTCCCCCAGGAAGGATAGTCGAGGGGGAAATTTTATTTGAGGGCGAGGATCTTTTACAAAAGACCCCTTCTGAGGTAAAAAAAATAAGGGGAAATGATATTTCAATGATATTTCAGGAGCCTATGACCTCCCTTAATCCTGTATTTACTATTGGAAACCAGATTATGGAGCCAATCATACTGCACCAGAAATTAAATAAGGAGAAGGCTCGCAAGAAGGCAATAGAAATGTTAGATATGGTAGGCATATCCTCTCCGGAAAAACAAATTGACAACTACCCACATCAATTAAGTGGTGGAATGAGACAACGGGCAATGATTGCCATGGCGCTATCCTGCGAGCCAAAGCTACTCATTGCAGATGAGCCAACTACCGCTCTGGATGTAACAATCCAGGCACAGATCCTTGAGTTGCTTAAAAAGATAAGGGAAGAAATAGGAATGGCCGTAATGATGATTACCCACGATCTAGCGGTGATTGCGGAGGTCTCGGATAACGTACTTGTAGCCTATGCCGGGAAGGCATTAGAGTATGCTGATGTCAAAACTATCTTTAGAGAGCCCAAGCATCCTTATACCCAGGCACTTTATGATTCTATTCCCCGTTTAACAGACACCAAAAAGAGGCGGTTGGAAGTTATCCCAGGGATGGTACCTAATCCCTTGGAATTTCCTTCAGGATGCAGGTTCCATCCCCGTTGTAAGTTTACAACAAATGTTTGCAAAGAGGAAGAGCCAAAATTAGAGGAAGTAGGTAATATGCATGAAGTGCGTTGCTTCATTTATGATGAAAATAAGGCAAAATTGTTTTAGCTCGTAGCATTGTTAACAAAATTATAAAGTGTGGAATAATAAAATCAGTGGATAGTAGCTTGCTTAAAATAGAGGGGTTAAAAAAATATTTTCCTATTCAAGGGGGGATTTTTTCTAAAACCGTGGGGTATGTGCAGGCAGTAGATGGTGTAAGTTTTCACGTTGATAAAGGCGAAATCATGGGCCTTGTGGGAGAATCAGGGTGTGGGAAAACTACTGTGGGTAGACTAATTTTAAGGCTTTACGAGCCTACGGCAGGAGAAATATATTTTGAAGGGGCAAACATCTCTAAATTAAGCGGCCATGAAATGAGGAATGCGAGAAAGATTTTGCAGATTATTTTTCAAGATCCTTACGGCTCCCTTAACCCAAGGATGACGATAGGGGATATCATAGGAGAACCATTGCTTATCCATAATATAGCAAAAGGAAAGGAAAGAGAACAACGTGTAGCAGACATTTTGGAGACAGTCGGGATGTCACCACGTTATATGAAGAGGTATCCGCATGAATTTAGCGGCGGGCAGCGTCAGAGGATTGGGATTGCTCGAGCCCTGGCATTAAATCCAAAGCTCATAGTGTGTGATGAGCCAGTTTCCGCATTGGATGTTTCTATTCAGGCCCAGGTGATAAATTTATTGGAAGATCTCCAGGGCAAGTTTGGCTTTACGTATCTTTTTATTGCCCATGACTTGAGTGTAATCAAGCATATTTCAGACCGAGTTGCGGTAATGTATTTAGGTAAAATTGTGGAGTTAGCTAATACTGAAGAGCTCTATGGCAATCCTTTGCACCCTTATACTGAAGCCTTGCTTTCCGCTGTGCCTATACCTGACCCAAGCCTGAATCGAAAACGGATTGTGCTGGAGGGTGATGTCCCGAGCCCGATAAATCCTCCATCTGGATGCCATTTTCGTACCAGATGCAAGTATGCCAAGAAGATTTGCATTGAAGAAGAACCTCCTCTGATTGAGTTAGCGCGTGGGCATTATGTGGCCTGTCACCTGAAACATTAATTAGAATCAGAATTGTTTGGGGGTTTATTATATGAACGAACTAACAAATACTCGGAATTTACGTGTTTGTGCAGTACAAATGGATTGCAAATTAGGTGATATCAATGCAAATGCTGAGAAAATTTTTACCTTAGCCCATCAAGCCTGGAAAGATATGGGTGCTGAGCTGGTAGTTTTTCCAGAGCTCAGTCTTACAGGATATGATAACAAGGAGGGCTTTGTAAACATGGGTGTAGAAATTAATGACAGCATTTTTGATAAGCTCAAAGAGCTCTCCCACAAGGTAGCCTTGATGATTGGCATGGTGGAAGAAACTCCTCGCAGTATGGCCAATTACAATTCATATGCCTTTTTGTGGCAAGGAGAGTTTAGGGCTGTGAGTAGAAAGATATATCCACCTACCTATTCGATCTTTGAGGAACAGAAGCATTTTGGGAAAGGTCGACGATTGACCCCAATAGAGTATAAAGATTTTGGCTTTGCCCCCATTATTTGTAATGACCTTTGGCATCCTGCTATTTCTTATCTTTATCATTTGATGGGCGTGGATGTATTGGTAGTGCCGGCGACATCCAGTTTTGGGGTAGAGACACATGGGTGGTCTGAAAACAAAGAAATATGGACATCACTTATACATTTTAATGCGATTGTATACGGTTCTTTCTTGATTTTTATTAACCGAGCTGGCTCGGAAGCTGGGTTGACCTTCTGGGGAGGCAGCTGCATTCTCGACCCTTTTGGCGAAGTGCTGGCTGAGGCAGGACAAGAAATTGATTCTATAATAACTGCTGAATTGGATTACGGAATCATCCGCAAGGCTCGTAAGTTTAGACCATACCATCGGGATGAAGATCCGCGCTTCACGTTAAGGGAGCTTGAAAGAATAGTTAATGATTACGAGTATTAATCTTTTTTAAAAAACAGCGCCTCATAAAACAGTGAATTCAACACGACTAAATTAGTAAGCTAAATCTGAGCTAAATAAGTATATTTTCCTCTTACTGACCGATAGAAAATCATTTCAGCACACTAATGTTTTACTGAAAAATGCTACGATTATGAAAATTTTAACAGTTAGCGATGAGGTTAAAAAGTCTTTCTTTAAAGAGGATACACTCAAAGAAAAATGCCGTGGAATAGATCTGATTCTTGCTTGTGGTGACCTTCCGCCCTATTACCTTGAATACCTGGTAAATAGGCTGAGCATTCCACTTTATTATGTGCCGGGAAATCATGATGATAAGTATTGTCAGCCCTCCAAGGGAAGGGATTTTTCTATTAAGGGCTGTGAAAATATTGACCAAAGGGTAATAGTATTTAAGGATTTGCTTATTGGAGGGCTGGCAGGATCCTTTCGTTATAAAAAAGGAAAATTCTTATATACCGAAGAACAAATGCATAGAAAAATTTTGAGGATGTATCCCTATCTTTTGTTTAATAAGATTCGATATAAACATTATATTGACATTATGATCACCCATGCGCCGCCCTTTGGCATAAATGATGAGGAGGATTTGGCTCATAGAGGATTCAAGGAATTCTTGGTGTTTATGAAAAGATATCATCCTGCCTACCTCATTCATGGCCATACCTCCCGCCACGGAGGAGAGGGGAAAAAAATCAGCTCATATCACGCTACATGTGTTATTAATACCAATCCCTATAGAGTTTTGGAAATAAATGATGCCGATCTTCGACGACACCACAGCTAGAAAGGCAAAAAAGGAACATCGATTTGATGTTGATTTCAGCCAGGCAATGCAAAAGGCCTTTTGGGGAGAACTTAAAGGATTTATTTTGCGGAAGTCTACCAAACTTCTCCCTTTTGAAGAGGTAAAGGATAGGCTGGAAATTTGGTTTGCTCAAGACCTGGGTGTTCAGTCTATTAGCATTGATAGTATTGTGGGAAGTGAAGGACGATATCAGAATTTTTCCAAGTATTTTTTGCCCCTCAGGGAAGAATTGCGAGAGCGGTGGAAAAAGGTTGCCGAGGCACATTATTACCGACGTGATTTGCCCCCCGTGGAATTATATAAGGTTCAGGATGTTTACTTTGTTAGGGACGGCCATCACAGGATCTCAGTAGCCCGGGCAAAAGGAATCAAATATATTGAGGCCAGGGTCTATGAATATGAATGTGATGTCCCTCTTGGAAAGGACCTGAACATAGAAAAGCTTGCTATTCAGGAGACATATCATCAGTTCCTTAAGGACACTAAACTGAGCAAAAATCATCTTAATTTAAACCTTCAGTTAAGCCTTTTAGGCGGTTACCCCATTCTAATGGATCATATCCAGGCACATAAATACTACCTGGAAAAGAACAGCGGTGAGGATATATCCATTCCTGAGGCTAGTTGTTCATGGTATGAAAAGGTATACATGCCCTTGGTGGAGGTCATTAGAAAGAGCCGTGTTATGAAACAGTTCCCTCATAGAACAGAGACAGATTTTTATCTGTGGATGATTCAACACAGGCGTCAATTGGTTGATACTCAGGAGTCAGGCATGGAGCCTGAGAGCATAGTCGAAATCTATACGAAGAAATACGGCGGTAAATTTCGAAAAATTTTGGGGTCCGTTAGGCGATTTTTTCGGCTGGTTAGGTATTGATTAAAAGCGCCTAAAATAATTCCTTTTGCTCACTTTAGGCGCTTTTATGTTTATTAATGCTCTATTTTTTCTTTTTAATTATAAGTCCTACGCCTTCTAACCAGCTATTTGCAACCGAAGCGGGTTTTTCGCCATTAACATTTACCCTGTAGTTAAGCCTGGTCATGGTGGCGGTATCAAGTGATTCCCCTATATCGCTTAAGATAAATTTAATCTCCGGATACTGATCCAAGACAGCCTTCCGAATCACAGGGGCAGGGTTGTAGATAGGGAAATAGTTTTTATCATCTACCAATACAAGCTGATTGTAGGCCTTGATTTCTCCATCAGTGGCAAAGGCCATCCCGCACAAAACCTGGGAATCTCGCACTGCTTTCTTTGCAAGGGGTATTTCCATCTTTTTAACATCGGCATCAGGTATATCTTTACCAAATGTAAGCCCGTAATATTCCATCATCCCCTTGAAACCGTCCGCTCTTGAATAGAATTCAGCTCCAACCGCCACTGTCATCTTGCCGGGATTCTTTTTTACCCAGGCAGCCCAGTCAGAAAGGCTTTTAATCCCATACTCATCCGCCTTTTTTGCCGACATCACAATGGCGTAGGTATTGTTAAACTTGGCAGGCGTAAGCCATACCAGTCCTTTCTTTGCGTCAATGGCCTTGACCTTTTCATACAGTCCCATGGGATCACGGACTACCTCATCCTTCTTGAAAAAAGTCATCCATGCTGTGCCCGTATATTCCATGTATACATCGATCTGGCCCTGCTCAAGGGCTTCGCGACAGACATTTGTCCCCCCGAGAGAAGTGCGGTCTTTTACCGGGATCCCATTATTTTTTAGAAGGTTGACCATAATTTTTCCAAGGATAACCTGTTCAGTAAAATCTTTGGAGGCGACATTTACAGGGTCACCAGAAAAGGCATGTAAGGGTATAGCCAAAAAACCTACAACAATTAACAAAACAACTAGCTTTTTCATAAAACTTCTCCTTTCACGTAATGTTTCTTATGGTTAACAGTTAATTAAGAACAAATAGCGTATGCCTGATAAAAGCTGGCCGGAACTGGCCAAATGTCAAAGTTCATGTACTGAATGAAATACAAAAAAAGTACACACAATATTAGATCTTCTGATGCAGCACTCATAGGAGCGCAGACCTTTAGTCAACATGATATTTGATATTGATTCGAAATTTTGATTTTAAAATGTGAAAGTACGCGAGACCCCACAAAGGCATTTCTGAGACCTTTGCATAACCCCTCTTGATCTAAAGACGATGGGCTTTTTTTCAGTTCCGGGGCTCTCGGGTTGGTCTTTTCAGCGACGTATCCATGGGGAGTTTTGCCCCCTCCGCATTGCCCCGATAAATCGGGGCCTGCGGGTTCCCCCACGGATACATCGCGAAAAGACAGCACCCTTCTCTCCGAGCGGGAGGCTCTACGAGCCGGAAGCCACCAGTCACTTCAAAAAAATCCATCGTCTTTTTGAGGATGATGAAAATCGCCGGGTTTTTCAAAGGTCTCATTTCTGTGTCTTTGGTCTAAAATTTGTGTATAAGAGAACAATACTATCGTGACATCACGCTG
>CAYMVB010000215.1:0-14118 GCA_964393665.1 uncultured Desulfobacteraceae bacterium
ACTTGAAAGCACCTTGGCCTGCTCCTGGTCTTCAAATTCAACTAAAAGCTCACCCTTTTTGCCTACCGCGAGCCTTCCATATTCTTCAACAACCCGTAATATCTCATCGGGATCTGCAGTCCACCAGTCTTTTGTCCTGAGCAACAATTCTCTGCCCTTTAATTTCCTGGGTGTTACAAGGTCTATGTTTCTAAACCAGGCGTCCCATCCAATTTGTGCCGGTGCCTTTAGCACAGGGCTAACCGGATCGTGATAAATTCTGCATCGTCCGAATAACCGTAGCCGAATCATCATAAAATCTCCTTAATAATAGTACTGATTCGTTTATCATTTGGCAAAAATTTTTCCGGCACCTCGATGCCGACATTATTCAAGGACCATGCAAGGCAGTACGAATAAATTTTTTCTGGCGTATCATCATCCCTTAGGTCAAATTTTTCGCGATCAGTTTTATACCAAACCCCCTCGAAGAGAAGTTTTGCGTTCTCCCTTATGTTTCTTAACCTCGGGTCAAAGGAAGAAATTTCTAACTTTTCGATAAGGTTCTTCTGCACGATCTCCATGCGGGAAAAAACCTGGCGCATATACTGAACAGATGGATCAAGTCCCCAATCATCAACATTGTTCACTTTGTCCTCTATGTGTTAAAAATTATTTTTTTAAATGTTAAACCGTCCCTCTTTCCCTCAGCCAGGCAGAAAAATGCAGGTATTCAGAAATTCTGCTTAGACTTGACATTTTAGAGCTGCCTGGCAAGGGATAAAAAGCACTACATGGTTTTTTCAGGTTTAACCTGTAATTACCAGGTATTTCTAAAAATACAATAATTTTGTCGAAAATGTCAAAAGCAAAACAAGAACAGGCGCTTAAATCAATTCCCTGCTTTGCCCGGCGGAATGCTAAGCATATTCCACCGGGACCTCTGATCCCTGGCCCCTGAAATAATACGGACTCAAATAAGTTATTAAGATAAGCACGCATAAAGGGAGGCAAATGCGAGTTTTCAAGGAAAGGTATTTATGCTATGTAACGATTAGATATCTTTGTAAG
Organism: uncultured Desulfobacteraceae bacterium; assembly: GCA_964393665.1. Lineage (GTDB taxonomy): Bacteria > Desulfobacterota > DSM-4660 > Desulfatiglandales > B25-G16 > M55B121. The sequence goes on from CAYMVB010000215.1 coordinate 1,051, forward strand.
GACGGAAGGATTTGTTTTGGTTGGATGGTTGTTCTTATAGGCCTGATCGGCTCTGATGGAATTTTTGGAGAGTATCCATGAGGGTATATGTTCGATATAATTTTTGGGGTCAGGGGGTATCCTGGCAAGAGGTCTTATGTGTTTCAATTACTATGGGGGAGGCTCATCATGTTAAATTTCGACTCATTTGAGGTAATTACTTTTGATTGTTATGGCACTTTAATTGATTGGGAGACAGGGATCTGGGAAGCCCTGGAAGTCATTTTTCTAAATCACCGCATAAACATGGCAGCCGAGAAGGCCCTCGAACTTTACGGTGAATTGGAGTCAGAAGCAGAGAGGGGGCACTATCAAAAATATCGGAATGTGTTGCGCATGGTCTTAAAAGGACTTTGCTCAAGGGTCGGCTTTTTACCGACTGAAGCTGAGCTGCGGGATTTTTCTGAATCCGTAAAGGAGTGGCCGCCATTTCCAGATTCGGTAGCCTCCTTAGAGGCGTTAAAGAGGAAATACAAGCTTGCTATAATCTCCAATATTGATGATGATCTTTTTACCTTTTCAGCACAGCGTTTGCGTGTTCAGCTTGACTGGATCATTACCGCTGAGCAGGCCAGATCCTACAAACCATCTTTTAACAATTTCCATCTTGCCATTAACCGCATTGGCGTGCCTCAGGATAAAATTCTGCATGTTGCCCAAAGCCTCTATCATGACATAATTCCTGCAAAGACACTCGGTTTAAGAACTGTGTGGATAAATCGTCGGCGTAATAAGAAAGGTTGGGGTGCAACTCCCGCAGCAACGGCCCAGCCAGACCTGGAACTTCCAGATTTACAGACACTGGCACAAAAAACAGGAGTTACCTGAGTCAAGATATAACCAGGTACATTTTACTTATCATTTCATTTCAACCATATAAGGCATTGTGTAAAAGCCCCTGGTAAAAGTTTAGCTCTAATAGGTTTTTCAAAATAATGGAGACCCTGAAGGTTGTCTTTTTCAGTGAACCAGAAAAAATGACCTATTGTTATTTTATAAAATCTATAATATTATTAAAAAGTTTAGGGAAATTTTAACGTATATGGTTAATCAATAAGAAAGATTACAATATGCCTGTTTATGAATACTTAGGGCTAAATCCCGCTGGAAAGACCCTGAAAGGTATTATTGACGCAGACAATGCAGCAGTTGCGCGGCAAAAGCTTAGGGGAGATGGGATATTCCCTGTTGACGTAAAAGAGACTACCTCTAAGGTTAAAGGGATACAAAACGATTCCGTCTCTTTTTTCAGACGGGTGAGGCCAAAGGACGTATATGCATTTACGCGCCAGCTATCTACTTTGTTGGGTGCAGGTGTTCCTTTGGTAGCGTCTCTCGATGCAATTCTATCTCAGAGTTCGAATCAGATTCTAAAAAAAATTATTGCTCAGGTTAAAGAGTCTGTTAATCAAGGAAATAGCCTTGCTTCTGCCCTATCTCAACACCCTAAAACATTCTCAAATCTTTATGTTAACATGGTACATTCCGGAGAGACATCTGGTTCTCTCGATATTGTATTGGAGAGATTGGCAGAATTTGGAGAAAATCAGCAGGCCTTAAGGGGGAGGTTTAAGGCCGCTCTTGCGTACCCATTATTCATGTCTTTAATCGGGGTACTTGTGCTTTTTTTTCTTATAACTTTTATTGTACCAAATATTACTAAAGTTTTTGTGGAAATGCATCATACTCTGCCCCTGCCAACGTTGATACTTATAAATACAAGTAATTTTATGTTGTCTTTTTGGTGGGTGTTTGTTTTGATTCTAGGTGGGTTACTTGTGATTGTAAAGCGGGCCATTAAAAGGCCAAAATTCCATTATATATGGGACAAGATTAAACTGCGCCTTCCTGTTTTCGGCACCATAAACCAGAAAGTTGCCCTTGCTCAATTCGGAAGGGCCCTTGGAAGCCTTATACAGAGTGGGGTTCCCCTTTTATCTTCCATGCAGATAGTGAGAAATATCGTAAATAATGCTCTTATTGCAGGTGTAATTGATAATGCCATTGAAGAGATTAGGGAAGGGAAAAGCCTTGCCGGGTCGCTTTCTAAAAGCCCTTGGTTTTCTTCAATGGCCGTGCAGATGATATCGATAGGAGAACAAAGCGGGCAATTAGAGGGGATGTTAGGCAAGATAGCTGATAATAACGAAAGGGAGGTGGAATCCAGTATAATAGCATTGACTTCAATGCTTGAGCCTATTATGATTTTGGCAATGGGGCTAATTGTCGGCTTTGTTGTTATCTCTATTTTGCTTCCTATATTTGAGATGAATCAGATGATTCGATAGAGTATTCACTTGGAGGTGTTATGGAAAAAAATAGGCATTATATTAGAAACGGCTTTACCTTGATAGAACTAATGGTAGTTATCGTGATACTAGGAATACTAGCCGGGCTGATTGTTCCCAGAATAATGGGCAGACCCGAGGAAGCCCGTCGTATGAAGGCGAGGGTTCAATTGGAAAGCATTGAGACTGCCCTTAAATTATACAAGTTAGACAATGGTTCCTATCCTACAACAGAGCAGGGTTTGCAGGCCCTTGTCGAACCTCCTGCATCAGGAAGGCTTGCAAAGGCTTGGAGGGAGGGAGGCTACTTGGAAAAGGGCAAGGTTCCATTAGACCCATGGGACAATGAATATGTTTATCTTTGTCCTGGCATACATGGTGATTTTGACCTTATGTCGTATGGTTTTGACGGTGAGCCTGGGGGTGAGGGAAAGGATAAGGATATTAACAACTGGGAAACGGAGTGATCTCTCATAAAGTGAAGCAGCAGGGCTATACCTTAATAGAACTTACCTTGGTTATAATGCTGGTTGGTTTGATGATGGGATTAAGCTTACCCAGGATTAGATCTCTTCTTGTTACCGACAATCTGAAGTCTTCAACACTCAGGATTATAGGTCTTATAAATGAATTGAGAAGTGATGCGGTCAGGGAAAATAGAGTGTACTTTCTCCATGTGAATATGGGTTCAAATTTGATTTGGGTTGGGTTTGAAGGAATGAGTCAAGAAGAGAGTGAGCTTGCTCGCAAAAACGCATTTCAGCTTTCACAGGATGTCAGCATTGTTGATGTATGGCGTATGGATAAGGACAAGAAAGTAGACGGTGAGGCAATTGTGAGAATTTCATGCAAAGGTTATTTAGAATATTCGATTATCCATTTAGAGGATGATGATGGGAGGGAATTTAGCATTGTTTTGCAGCCCTTTCTCGGAAATATAAAAAGCTATGACAGATATGTTGAAAATAGGGATATATAAATGGTATGGCCTGCCAAAAATAATGGCTTTACCTTGCTTGAGGTTATGCTTTCAGTAGCCATTCTCTCCATTGCGCTTGTGGCTGTTTATGGATCACAGTCGCAAAGTGTTTCTTTAGCCTCTGAGGCAAAGCTAAACACAACGGCCCCATTACTTGCGCAGGCAAAAATAGCTGAGATAGAAGAGGAAGATGCTCGGAATTTAACATCTAGCTCAGGTGATTTTGGGGAAGATTTCCCGGATTATAGATGGGAGTTCACGGTCAGTGATGTCCCGTTTTTTGGGGAACAGGAGGCCCTAAAGCATCTTAAGCAGGTAGACTTAGTAATTCATTATATAGAATGGGAAAAACCTGTCTATCAAGTGAGGTTATTCCGTTTTGTACCAAAAATTAAAAATTAACATAGAGATTAAAAAAATAGTTGGTGAATCCAGCGGCTTACCCGAGGTTTTTAATGAAGAAGGAATTTATACGTAAGATATTATTATGATGATAAAAGAATCCTCTTTTTCGGTTTTAACTCATATGCCCCATTTCATATAGTGCGCAGCTCAAATTAAATATTAGTAATTGTTTGCACATTCATCTTTACCTCCAGTCCGCAATATTTTTTTAGCTCAGGATATGACTTAAACCTCGTAAGGTAAATTTCTTGGGAAGTTTTCGAGGGTAACTTAAAATAAGACATGTTTTATTCCATCATATTTCATAAGGTCTAAAATTTATGGTAAATTATAAATATACAAGTAAGCCTGTAAAATTGGCGTATGAGACAGGCTTCACGCTGGTTGAGATATTGATTGCCATTTTTATCTTTGCGGTGGTTATAAGTACTATATATGCTTCCTACACTGGAACCTTCAGGATAGTAGGCGATGCCGAGTCCCAGTCTGAAATTTATCATATGGCCAGGGTTACATTAGAAAGAATTATTGAAGACTTAGAGTCTATTTATATGAGCGGTAATATCAATCCTAACGAGGCGAAGGAAGATAGGTACGATTATAATCTATTTATAGGCGAAAATAGGGATATAGAGGGCCGACCTGCTGATATGCTTAGCTTTATTTCTACGGCGAATGTAGACTTAGGAGGCCAGGGAAGGCATTATGGTGTAGCTATGCTCTCTTATTATGCTGAAAAAAACACTGAAGATGATAGTTTTATGCTTTATCGCTCAGAAAGGCCTATATTTGAAAGAGAAGCGGGTTTTGCAGAGGAAAACAAGGGGCTCATCCTTTGCGAGAAATTAGTGTCTATAGATTTTACCTATTATTCAGGAAAAGATGAAGAGATTGAGGAGTGGGATTCTACATCAGGTGCCCTAAGGGGTAAAATACCAAGCAGGGTATCTATCACCTTAGAATTTTTAAATATTGGCAACCCTGAGGCCCCTATTAAGTTTTTTAGCAGTGTTTCAGTCCCGTTAGGAAAAGGTTGAGATGAAGAGTTTTATGAGAAAAAATGAGGGAGTGGCGCTAATCCTTACGATTCTGATAATAAGTATTGTTGTTTCTGTTACACTCCAATTTAATAAATCAATGTGGTCCAACCTGCATGCTGCAACCAATATGGCGGATGCTGTTAAATTAAGGTGTATAGCAAAGTCTGGGTTTAATGGGGGGCTTGCAGCGCTTTATGAAGATGGCCTTTCAAATAATACTGATACGCTCCGTGAAATTTGGGCTGTTACAGGTTTTCTTACCAATAGTGAGTCTTCTGTTTTTGAGGAGGGGGGATTTCATGTTGATATTTCAGACCTTTCAGGCAGAATTCAGATAAACCAACTTGTTGATAAAGAGGGGAATTATAATGATACCCAAAAATTGGTCTTTTCTCGGTTTTTAAGTCTGCCGGGATTTGGACTCGAAATAGAGGACATAGAAAATATTATGGATGCTATTAAGGATTGGATTGACAGCGATGGTGAAACTACAAGATTTGGCGCGGAAGATTCTTATTATCAGTCACTTGAAAGATCCTATCCATGTAAAAATGGCCCTTTTGAGTTTTTAGAGGAATTGCTTTTGGTCAGGGGTATAACAAGGGAATTATTTTATGGTACTGCTGAAAGGCCTGGCATATCTTCGTTTATAAGTATGTACGGGAATGGTAAAATAAATATTAATACAGCCAGCAGCATGGTGATACGATCACTTTCAGATGAGATTGATGAAGATAGGGTTGAAGAAATACTTGCTTATCGGGGTGATGAAAACAATGACCTATCGGATAAAACATGGTATAAAACGGTACCAGGGATGGCAGGTGTTACTATGCCGGATAGCATAATAACCACGTCAAGCAATTATTTTCATATTGTATCCGAAGGCTTCAAGGGAAAGATGAAAAAGAGAATCCATTCAGCAGTGATGAGGGATCAGAGAAACATACGAATTTTATCTTGGAAGGTTGAATAGGATTAGGCTTTTTTCTGATATAGTCAGTAACCATGTAAGCGTTTTCTAATTCCTTTCAATGAATTCCCAACATAGTATTTGATGCCGTTAACATATTATTTATTTTTTTTATTCCCTTCTGTTTTTAAAGGCAGTAATTATAGCCTTGCAATGGAGCATTTTATTGTATAGTGCTAAAAAAGATTGAGCGTTTTCTATAGCTTGTGAAATTGCATGAGCCCCTGACCTTTGATGGTTAATAGCTAGAGGAGATTGTTCGGTGAAAAAGATATATTATCAATTACATAGATAGTAATTATGCCAGGAAAGATTATAGGTATAGATATAGATAGTGATTCGGTTACCGCAGTGACTGCAGAGGGTGGACTAAGGGGCATTTCTGTAAGAGGATGTTCGAGCATCTCTATTAATGGAGATGAAGGCCTGGGCACTGCGCTGAAGCAACTGAGTGAAGATATTGAGCTTAAGGCAGACACATATATTGCTACAATACCCTGTGAGCGTGTATCCTTTAGAAATCTTAAGATTCCATTTAAGGCTGTAAAAAAGATTAAACAGACCCTTAACTTTGCCGTAGAAAACATGATTCCCTTTCCAGTTGAAGATGTGCTTGTAGACTTTACTATACCTTATCAGGGCGATAACAGTGAAATACTTGCTGCTTTAGTTAGCAGAAGCTACATATCAGAGTATCTTGCAGCATTAAGACAAGACACTGGCATAGACCCCGAAATTTTGGACATCAGGGTTGTACCTATTGCGTCACTGATTTTAACGAGGGAAGGTATTCCAGATAATGGACTCATATTAGAATTAGGTAGCAAAAGCGGTACCATGATTCTTTATATGAACAGACGCATAAGTTTGATCAGGCACCTTTCTTTAAGCGGTGTTCTCGACAAAAGTGATACATCTCTGCATAAGAATAATTATATTGCAAAGGATGAGAATATTGAGCCAATTATTGAGGCTCTTTGTTTAAATATAAAAAACACTCTTCATTCATTTGAAAACGAGTGCAATAGAGAAGTCAATCCAGAAAGGATTTTTGTTACAGGCCAGGGATCAATTTATCCGGATATCGAGATCCTTATAGAGAAATATATCTCTATGCCTGTTGAAAGGATAGATATTGCTAAAGATATGAAGGTGACTATGAGTGATAATGCAGCTCTCTCATGGGATCCGACAATAATGAACGGCGCGCTCGCCCTTGTCTATAGGGATATTAAGAGAGGACAGGGCTTTAACTACAGAAAAGATGAGTTCGAGGTTCAGAAGGGCTATTTTAGGGCAAAGAAGATATTTCAAAAGGTGGCTGTCTTCCTGATAGTGATACTATCACTTCTCGCAGCGGATTTCGGTGTGGGTTATTATACACAGAAGAAACATTATATAGAATTAGACCACAGACTAAAAGAGCTTTTCAGAAATGAGTTCCCGGGTGTTAAAACTATAGTGGACCCTGTTCATCAGATTAAGGCGAAGATAAATGAATTAAAAAAATCCTCTATTTCTTTACCTGACATAAGTGACAAAAGAAAGGTTCTTGATTTATTGAGAGATATCTCTGTTACGATACCGGAATCTCTTAACCTAAGGGTGACAAGGATGTTGGTAGATCCGGAGACGGTGCAGATAAAAGGTGAGACTGATACGTTTAACACGGTGGATATCATCAAAAAAGGACTTGAAAATTCGGAGTATTTCAGCTCTGTTACCATAAGTTCCGCAAATCTTGATCGCTCTGAGAAGGTTGTAAAATTTGAATTGAAATTGCAAAGGGTTAGTAGATAACACTTCAATCATGATATCTTGGTATAGGAAATGAAACTGGCAAGACGTGAACGATTTTTTGTGGTAGCGGCACTATTATTTATAGTCGTTTTTTTTCTTTTTCAATTTTTAATATTCCCATTTTTTACAGCAAAAGGCAGGATAGAAAAAGGCGTGCAGGCAAAGACAAATGCATTGAAAGAGATGAGAGTCCTTATTTCTGAGTTTGAAAGATACAAAAACGGGAGTCAAGGAATAAAAGAAGCCTTAGAGCAAAGAAAGAAAGGGTTTACCCTGTTTTCTTTTCTTGAAAAGGCAGCTGGTGATGCTGACGTAAAGGAGCATATAAAATATATGAAGCCTTCTACCTCTGCTGGGCCTGAACCATACAAAGAGTCACTGGTAGAGATTAAATTAGAGCTTGTTACCTTGAAACAACTTATCGATTATCTTTACAGAATTGAATCTACAGAAAATGTTGTAATTGTAAAACGATTTTCAGCTAATGAGAATAAGAAAAAGGACGGCTACCTGGATGCTATTTTACAGGTATTAACCTTTGAGTAGGCACGGTAGTTTCTGCAAATCATGATAAATTTTTTTTTAAAAAATAAACGATGGTTTTTGTATATGCTATATGGCGTAGCATTAACGGCCTTTTTATTGTATCTTTATTTTCCTTCCGATGTGCTAAATCACTATATACAGTCAAGGGCCAATAATTTACATACATCTCTTTATTTTTCCGTTGAAAGAGCAAAACCTTGGCTGCCCATTGGTCTTAGGTTATGGGGAACTGAGGTTTCTACCAAAGATCGACCCAGGGTGAAACTTTTTAAGGCCGATTCTACTATTATACGACCTGATTTGTGGTCTTTTTTAAGGGGTGAGGGAAGATACAGGTTTAAATCTCTCGCTTATGGGGGTGATATAAACGGTGCTGTTTTTATAAAAGAAAATGGTGCTTCTGAAAATTTTGATACGAGAATCGAATTTGAGAACATTAAGGTTGGTACCCACAAATACATGAAGGAATTATTGGGAAGGCAAATAGACGGAATCTTGGGTGGGTATGTTAATTATAAAGGATCAGATAAAAATATTATGGATGGTGCTGGTGAGGCAAGCCTTCAATTATCAGAGGGTCGCTTAGAGCTGGCCTTGCCTTTTTTATCTATGGAATCAGTTGACTTCGATACTGTGGTTATAGATATGTATTTAAAGGATCGCAGGGTGGATTTTAAAAGATTTGACTTAAAGGGCGCCCTTTTTACCGGTAAGATAAGCGGATCTTTGAGGTTGAATAATAATTTGTTGAGGAGTGCTATTGACCTCAAGGGGACGATTGAGCTATTCTCAGAATTTTTTAAAAATAACACGGGGCTGGAGGTTATGGGTCTTTTGAGAAGCAGGATGAATAAGGGGAAGATTTCATTTGCTGTCTATGGGACTATTGAGGCCCCGAAATATAAAATTATATGATGTAGTAAGAGCATGTCTAAGTCTAAGTATTTTAAAGTCTTATTTAATATCCTTGCACTGTCTGTATGTATATTTATTGGCGTAGATGTATTTTACAAAGTGTTGTTTGCCAATGTGAAACCGATTGAAATAGGCAGTGGTGAGATTGTGCCTAAATCAAGCCTTAAGAAAAACAAGACTTTCTCCTTAAATTATTATAAGGACATTTTAGACAGAGATATTTTCAAATCTACTAAAGCAGAGGATAAAGCTGCAAAGGCAGAAGAAGAAGCAGTGGTAGACGTAAAAACCCTTGATTATACCTCATTAAAGGTATCCCTTCTCGGGACAGTGGTAGGTGAGGAGAAAAATACCTTTGCAGTTATTAAGGAAGATAATAAAAAAGAGCAAGAGCTTTACAAGGAGGGAGACACTATTCAGGGTGCTTTAATAAACGATATTCTCAGGGGAAAGGTTGTGCTTAGAGTGGGGGATCATGATGAAATTTTGACAATAGAGGAAGATAGGCCATCAGGGGCAGAAAGGCAGGCCTCAAAAGCTCAACCACCTCCTGCTGGAGGGGGAGATACTGTAATAGTTAACAAGGCCGATGTGCAGGATTCATTCAAAAACGTACATGAATTATTATCACAGGTCAGGGTAAGGCCGTATTTCAGGGATGGACGACCGGACGGTCTAGCGATTTCGAATATCAGGGCAGGTTCCTTCTTTGCAAAATTGGGGTTGAGAAATGGTGATGTAGTGCAGGGGGTTGATGGGAGCAGCATAAAGAGCCCTGATGATGTCCTTAATATATATACGAAATTAAAATCAGCGTCCCAATTAGAATTACAATTAAGGAGACATGGTCAATCGAAAAAAATAAACTACGAATTTAGGTAGAAGTCTTATGTATACATCCTATTTTGGCCTCAAGGAGAATCCCTTTAATCTGACGCCAGATCCCAGATATCTTTTTCTAAGCAACCATCACAAAGAGGCCCTTGACCACTTGCTTTATGGAATAACCCAGCGAAAGGGCTTCATTGTAATTACTGGGGGTATAGGTACAGGCAAGACTACTCTATGCAGGGCCTTGCTTAATAAATTAGATAATGCTACGAAAAGTGCGTTAATACTTAATTCATTCTTATCAGACACAGAATTATTAGCAGCAATAAATCAAGAATTTGGGATAGGCACGCTTAGTCCATCAGCCTCTAGAAAGCAGTGCAGCGATAGCCTTAATGAATTTCTCCTTGAAACTTTTAGCTCAGGAGGGAATGCGGTTCTTTTAATAGATGAGGCACAAAATCTATCCCACAAAGTCCTTGAACAGATAAGAATGCTCTCAAACCTGGAAACCGAGAGGGAGAAGCTCCTTCAAATTGTTTTTGTGGGGCAACCGGAATTGAATGAGGTTTTTGCAGCTCCTGCCTTAAGGCAACTCAGTGAACGAATTATGGTGCGCTATGAGTTAAGGCCCCTTGATCAAAAGGATGTTCAAGGCTATATAGAGCATAGATTGGCAATGGGGGGAGCGCAAGGAAGGGTTAGGTTTGCAGATGGTTCAATTAAAGCCGTTTATGAATACTCACGCGGAAATCCACGAAGAATCAATGCTGCTTGTGATCGATCGTTGCTTGTGGCCTATGCGAGGGACGAATTTGTTATATCCAGGAACACCGTTTTAAAGGCTATTGATGATATCAAAGGAAGCGTTGTACCGAATTATCGGAGCTTTAATTGGCGAAGGAAAAAGGTTTTATCTCTGCCATTGCTCATTGCGATTTTCATCGTCTTATCAGGGTTTTTTTTATGGATATATAGGGATAAAGTCTCTAGATTTCTTGATTACCATGAAATAGCAGCCAAGACCTCAAAAAATATTGAGAGTGCATCCTTATTTTTGGACGAGCAATCAAGCTTTCTGTTTCTCTTTAGGCTATTCAAGGAAAAGAAGGCAGCATATAATGATACAGATGATAATAATGAGGTAGTAATTTTTTCGTACTATACGGGCCAGGAAAACCGTAATGTTTTTAAGAAACCTTTTATAGTTCTTTCAAAGATGTCTGCTGACAGCGACTATTTCATGAAAGAGAAGGAATATAAAACTACTTCGCCTCCACTCTATTTAGTAATTCGTTCCGTGAAGGACAATCATATCGTGCTGGTTGATGAGAATGGGGAGGACAGAGAAGTTGAAGCGGAATTCCTAAGGGATAACTGGGGTGGGAAGGTATCCTGGATTTATCCCTATGAGAGTAACAGCATGGATTTAGTAAAAGGGGTTAGGGGACAGGAGGTGATGGATCTACAAAAGACCTTGAAGGGTGCAGGCTACCTTGTGGAAGCAACTGGAATGTATGATGAGCTGACCTTTCGTGCAGTAATGAAATTACAGAAATCTGTCGGTTTGGTTCCAGACGGTATTGTTGGTTCGAGGACAAAGGCCTTACTTTACCAGATACGGGATTAGCTATGAGTTATATTAATGAAGCCTTGAGGAAGGCGCAAAGGGAGAGAGATGCCGCAGACTATAAAGCGAGGGGAATCTTATCGGAAAGAGGGAAAAAATCGGATTTTACCGTAATGAGGTGGCTATTTATTAGTCTTACCGTAGTAATTTTGCTTGCCCTTGCCCTTTATTCATGGTTGGATTTCAAAGGTAAGACGCCACAGCCTGTATCCAAAATGCGTGGATTTCCAGCCACCTCTGGTATAGAATCCATGAAGAGCGCCAATGATTTTTATGGCAAGGCACGATTTTTCCATAAAAATGGCAACCTGAGTGACGCAAAGCTTTATTACCAGAAGGCCTTGATACTTGATCCAGAGTATGTTTCTGCATTGAATAATTTAGGTGTTATATATATTCAGGAGGGTAATTATCTGGCAGGGGAAAAAAGCCTCGAAGAGGCCATACGGCTAAAGCCCTCATATGCTGATTCATATTATAACCTGGCATGTCTTTATGCCCTTATGGGAAAGGAAATTTTGGGACTTGAATATTTAAAAAAGGCGGCCTCTTTACATGGATCCGTGATAGAATGGGCTAAAAAGGACAAGGATTTAGAAAAAGTACGGAAACTGTCAGGTTTTAAAGAGATTATTAAGGATGGTCAATTGGTTACGCCGGTTGGTATTTTTGAAAAATAAAAGGTTATTTATTGGCTTACAATGTAACGTCGTTATTGATACTAAATGATGGTAGGAATTTTGTAAAATTAGGAATTAAGGCCTATGAAATTTTGCACTTATATACATATAAAAGCGATTTTAACTATCTGGATATGCCTTTTTCTGATAACAGGTAATTCGGTTGTTAATGGTGCCAGGCTTTCCGGGGATGAAGGCATAACAACTGCCTCTCCAAAGGAAAATACAGAAGACCAAGAGTGGAAAGCCGGGCTTTCCGGGGATGAAGGTGTAACAAATCCCTCTTCACAAGGGAATAAAACGAGGGAATTGACCGTAATGCCTGAAAGGGCTAAAAATACGAATCAGGGACTGGAAAAGATAAAACAGGAAGAGAAGGTTCCTGAGAGGGTAGTTGAAAAAAAGAAAGAAGATCCACGCGAAGGTAAAGGTTATGTTACTATCGATTTTGATAATGTAGATATTGTTTTGTTTATTAAATTTATCAGTGAATTAACAGGAAAGAATTTTGTAGTGGATAAGGCGGTTAGGGGCAATGTAACTATTATTTCTCCATCAAAGATATCAGTTGAGGAGGCATATAAAGTATTTGAGTCAGTCTTGGAGGTCCATGGATATACTACTGTTCCTTCAGGGGATATAATAAAGATTGTTCCAGCCCTTCATGCTCGCTCGAAGAGTATCGAGACAAGAATTCGGGAGGGATCTATTACGCCTGAGGACAAGGTTGTTACGCAGCTTATTCCTTTGAAGTACGCCAGCCCTGAGGATCTCAAGAAAATTTTTGCCCCCCTTATATCAAGGACGAGCATTATTGTATCCTATTTGCCTACCCGCATGTTGATCGTTACTGATGTGCTTTCAAATATTAAGCGTATTGTCAGTATTATAAAAGAGATTGACGTCAAGGGCCTTGGAGAGGAAATATCGGTTATACCTCTT
>CAYMVB010000216.1:0-2002 GCA_964393665.1 uncultured Desulfobacteraceae bacterium
ATTTAAAAAACTCCCTCCCCCTTGACGGGGGAGGGTTGGGGTAGGGGTGAAATGCCCCGGTTTATTGAGCTATTACCTAAAAATCATATCTCAAGGTAACATGGCAACAAAACAAATAGCATATTTCAGAATTTTTCACGAGGTTTCCAGGGCAATCCTCTCGGTGCTCGATTCAAAGGAGGTATTTGAACTTATTGTAAGAAGGGTGGTGCATGCACTGAAATTAAAGGGTGCAAGCCTTCGGCTATTAAATGAGGAGACAAATGATTTAGAATTAGCGGCCTCCCGGTTTCTGAGTAAAAAATATTTGAGAAAGGGACCGCTTAACGCGGATAAAAGCGTACCAGAGGTACTAAAGGGAAAACCAATCCTGATCCTCGATGCTCAAAATGATCCCCGCATTCAGTATAGAAAAGAAAAGGCCGAAGAGGGAATTGTCTCTATCCTCAGCGTACCGGTACAGGTGCATAACAAGGTCATAGGCATGCTGAGGCTATATACTGCCGCTCCAAGATCATTTACTGAGGAGGAGATGGAATTCGCATCTGCTATAGCTGAGATGGCAGGTCTCGCCATTGTAAATGCCAGAATGTATGAGAAGGAAAAGGAAAAGCTGGCAAGACTCTTTGAAAAGGGGGATATAAAGTTTGAAGGCCATGAAAAGACCAAAAGATACAAGATTAACATAGGATCTGTCAAGGCATGCGACCCTAAAAAATCAACGCAGCTTTTTAGGATTCTCCATGAGGTTACACGCGAGTTATTGGATAATTTTAACCCGGACGCTGTTGTTGACTCGATGGTTAAAAAGGCCATAGATATTTTAGAGATAAAGGGTTCGAGCCTATTCCTTTTAGATGAGACAACGGGCAGACTAAATATGGTTTCGTCAAGGGGCATTAGCAATGAATACCTTGAGAAAGGCCCTCTCGACGCAAGCAAAAGTATGTCAAAGGCATTAGAGGGCGAAATAGTATTTGTAAAAAATGTGGCTACAGATAAAAATATTCAGTACAGAGATGAGGCTGTTAAGGAGGGAATTGCCTCTATTTTATCAGTACCTATCTTTGTTAAGGGGCATGTTATCGGAGAGATGAGATTTTATTCAGAAGACGAAAAAGAATACACTGATGAGGAAATGGAGTTTATTCTTGCCTCAGCGGAGATTGGAGGCATTGCCATTAATAATGCAAAGTTTTACCAAAGATTGAAAAATGATATCAAATTCTGGGAATCCACCCTTTCTTATATGAATGTGGGTTAGCCCCTATGATCCTTTTCTTTTCTTCAGATAATAATCCCTGATTTCAAGCAAATTGCTTGCATATTCCTTATGAAAATAGAGCAGGGGATAATTCTTAATCTCTCCTGCTAAGGGCTCTATAAAGGGAAGAACATCAATCCCATAGGTGTTCATCTTTCTTTTATCAGCCTCGTGAATGATAAGGAGACAATAGTAATTCAGCAATAATCTCATAGTTGTGTTTCTACGAAAAAGATATGCCCTCCCTCCAATAGAGTTCATTAAATAGCCGGCATACCCATATATTGCACTAAAAGACGGCCTCTCTATCGCTCCCTGCCCGCATCTATCGCCTGACATAAGCCATTTGTAAAACATTGACAGGTTCACCTCCATGGCCTCGGCCTCATTTCTTAATACAGATTTTATAAAGATTAAATCCTGTAAATCCAATGCCCTGTAAAAGTGATAAATATTCCTGATTATATTTTCGTAATTGAGCCCCTCCCCAGCGGGAACAGGCATATGTAATGACAGTTCGTTAAGGATATCTTCAAATTTGGAAAGGGTCACCCCTTCGAGACCCTGTTTCTTGATATATTCTTTTTCATCAAGATAGTTGAAGAAATCTATCATGGTATCTTCTATTTTCGAACATTCCTCTTCAACACTAAGTGCCTGAAGTTCTTGTACTTTATCACGCGAACCCTCATTACTTTCCTCCTGTACCTCCTCCGTCTTTATGGCCGTGGAGCTAAC
>CAYMVB010000217.1:0-6307 GCA_964393665.1 uncultured Desulfobacteraceae bacterium
TTGAATCTTGCAGATTATTTTTTGAACCCCGGTTAAATAGCCTTTCGGGATTGAACTGGGTAAACCACAAAGCGTAGGAGCTCGAAGCAAAGAAGCTAAAAGCTGAAAGCTCAAAGCTGAAAGCTCAAGGCTGAAAGCTCAAGGCTGAAAGCTCAAAGCTGAAAGCTCAAGGCTGAAAGCTCAAAGCTGAAAGCTCAAGGCTGAAAGCTCATAAAGGGCTCGCACGCTCCGCCCCCTTCGATTACATGGTGCAATCGATCAGGCATGCAATCTCCTAATGACGTGTTCTGCAAATGCGAAAAATCCAAAGGGCTTCAAGGTATCACGTACAAGGGCGCGTATCTTTCTGCGGCTTTCCCCTGAAATAAAATTTGGGTGCATCAGCGGTCTGTTTTCCTTTCCGGGCAAACGCTTACGGGCGGCGCCGCTTCTGTTCTTCGAGGACCGTGCGCGCGATGACAAGGGGCGGGTTGGCGCCGCCCGCGGAGTAGGCTTCGGCGGGCTGGATCGCCCATTTCACAAGCGAAACATGCGGAAAAGACGATGTAGCGGCCGTCGGCCTTCAGTTCCAGTTCGATGAGTTTCATTGGAATGCGGGAAATAGGGAGAGGGGAAAGCAGCTTGTCCCCTTCTTTTTCTAACGGTATTTTTCTCTTGAATCTTTTATAGCTGCAAGAATATCATTCGTGGTTGCTTTAGTTTCTATGCCAGTAATATCAAAAGGCGATTTTTGTGTTTTTTTGAAGACAACAGCAAATGTTTCATCTTTTCGCCTTGTTATAATTACTTCTTCTTCTCGTGCGATATTGAGAAGCTCCGATAAACGCTGTCTTGCTTCTGAATATGTATAAACTTTCATGACAATATTTACTCCATAATTTTAATGCCCATTTCCCTTGCAATACCTTTCATGCGCTGATCAAGGGTCAATAATGGGCTGTGCAAGTTAAGAGCACACTCCAAAAAATATGCATCGTATGCGTATATGTTATGTTGCGTTGCTATATTCAACGCCGCTTTGATATCACTCCGCCTTAGATCGACTGGAATCTTCTGAACCGTATTCCATGCTAAAATTATCTCGTCAGCCTTTAGTGAACCTCTTTTCATCATTGCCGTCAATGCGTTCCCTATTTCGAATGGCAGCACTTCGGGAGCTATCAGAGAATGTCCCTGGGTAAGGCAGATTATAACATCCTTTTCCGGCTCATTTAAAGCTACCGCAATAAAGGTATTCGTGTCTGCGATAATTTTCATAAGTACAATTGTACTTTGGTTTGACTTTTTGTCAAGCAGAATGTTTAAGAAAAGGCCGCTTCAGACATTTCCGGCCAGTGGGTTTTGAGGGTCGTGTCTTGAATCTTGCATATTATTTTTGATTTTTGTCAAAGTCTGAAAGCTTGCACGCTCCGCCTTCTTCGATTATATGGTGCAACCGATCAGGCATGTCTCTCCTACGACTATGCCTTGTATGATTTACTGCATTGCTAGAGAAAGAGAAAAACTATTCTGAATGTTTAGCAACGATAGATAACTATGAAAAAATTGAAGATAGAAAAGGTCTAACACAAAATGATCTCCGATTGATTCGTGAGCGGAAAAGAAGAGTCACAAGGATTCTTGAGCCTAATAAAAAGACAAAAAATAGCAGCTTCTTCGCTGAACAAATTGAAACTCTACAGACTAACCCAAACATGTTTCACGAGAAGAAGTATTTGACTGATCTTTCTCACAACTGTTCCACATGCATTGTCACTCCTTACAGAGTAGAAATCAAACATCTTGGCCTTGCAGTCTCATATATAATAGAAGAATATGACGAAGATAAACTCACAAAAAAGGTAAATGAGCAATTCGAGAAATGGGATAAAGAGTGGTTAAGAAGCTTAAATCAAGATCTAGCTGAAGCGATTAAAGCGGAAAGTTCTGTTTAATGATTACCCAACTAAAAGTGATTGAGTGATTGGGGACTGCCCGTGCCCTTTGAGAAAAAATGGCATGCATGGTAAGCACAAAATGTTGAAGGGTCGAAGGTTTCGTCATAGAGTACATGCATTACATTAAGTCAAAAATAAATCAAAGGTCAAACCAGAGACCAGAGTCCATTCATAATATACAATTTTTGTTATATGTCAAAGGAGGCCAAAATGAAAAGTCAGTTTTTTCCTCTTGAAAAAGAGAAGGTTAATGAAATTCAAAATATTTGCTCTCCAAATAGATATTGCGTATTGGATCAAGATTCCATTCCTTCGGTTATTCCCGAAAAACTTAAACAAAAATGTCGGGGAGCCGTTGTGGTTGCGTCAACTTGCGATACAGGCGCAGTATATTGTATAAATCTTCAACGCGTTGATCTAAAAGATAAAGCTATTGACCAAATGCCATACGCAGTTGTCACTGTTCCTGATACTGCTGCAAGCAGTTGCCTCCTCCACCATGCGGACTATCAAGGCCGAACAACTCATCCTGATAATGGTTTCTTACAAATGGTTAATGCAAGTGGAATAGAACAATATAAACAACTTCCAGAACCTCTACCCCATAAAGAGGGACCTCTTAGTGAATTAAAAGGTTCAAGTCATGAAAAAGGATTCTTGAAATCAAAAGCTGTGATAACCGAGCATGACAATACACTAAGATTTGAATACAGCAGAGGGATCAGAATGAGCAAAAATATTCTGGTGTGTCTTAGTTTTATTGTTTTTGTTTTCCTCTCTAGCTTTGTTTATGCGCAAAGAAATATTGGTAAAGTAGAGCAACATATTAAAAAGGCAGATCAAAACTTATTAGATATTCCAGTGCAGCAGTGGTTGGGGAAAAGATTTGTTTTTTTAGAAAAACCTCGAAGCTCGCAGAAATATGGTTACCATCTTTATCTATCTAAAAATTTTGGCTCCCGGTGTAATCCAAGTGAATTTGAAATAGAACCAACTTGTACTTTAAAGTATGATAAGTTTGTTGGCAAAACTATTAAAGTCATTGATATAGAGGAAGGTAAATATTATGGGTATATTGTTACTTTTGTTGAGGAAACATCAAATAGGAAAATATATGTTAAGCCATATAAAGGGTATGTTAGTGGCATTGCCTTAGTGGATGATATTGCGAAAGCAAAGGAATAATGATTGGTCATTATGCAAAAAGCAGCTAACCTGGCATTCCATACTTGTGTAATCTCTTTTAAAAGCTTGATGAAAAGATAGCAATCTTCTTTCTGGCTAAAAAGGCTCTCACCTTTCCTGGCTCGGTTCATGACATGATGCCATGCTTCTGGATATTCTATTCTTAACGGTCTTGCCATAAATCACATAATACCTTAACCTGAAAAATAAGTCAGCAGCAGGCTTGACCCCAATTTAATTTTTTCTTCTATTGAAAAAAATGACTATATGTACTAGTATGAAAGGATTGATTTCCAGGATGTGTTTTCATCTTCAAATAATAATGGAGCTATTACATGAACAACGCCAAGCCCGCACCTTCAGACTTTATCCGCAGTATTATTGCCGAGGATTTAAAGGCAAATAAAAATGACGGCAGGGTACATACCCGTTTTCCGCCGGAGCCAAATGGTTATCTGCATATCGGCCATGCCAAATCTATATGCCTCAACTTTGGAATTGCAGCTGAAAATAGAGGTGGCCTGTGCAATTTGCGCTTTGATGACACCAACCCAAGCAAGGAAGATGTGGAATATGTGGAATCAATCAAGGCAGACATAAAATGGCTTGGTTTTGATTGGGGCGACCGCCTGTATTATGCATCAGACTATTTTGAGCAGCTCTACGAGTACGCATTGCAGCTCATAGAATACGGTAAGGCCTATGTTTGCGATCTTAGCTTACAAGAGATAAAAGATTACCGGGGAACATTGACTGAACCGGGCAGGGAAAGCCCTCATAGAAATCGATCTGTTGGGGAAAACTTGGATCTGTTTAAACGCATGAGGGACGGTGAGTTTCCGGACGGATCACGGGTGCTCAGGGCAAAGATTGACATGGCATCCCCCAATTTAAATATGCGCGACCCTGTCATATACCGTATTCTCCATACCTCCCACCACAGGACAGGTGATACATGGTGCATTTACCCTATGTATGACTTCACCCATGGCCTTTCGGACTCTATCGAGGGTATAACACATTCCATCTGCACACTTGAATTTGAAGATCACCGGCCCTTATACGATTGGTTTCTCGATGAATTAAAGGTATTTCATCCGCAACAGATTGAATTTGCGAGGCTCAATGTATCTTACACCATAATGAGCAAGAGGAGTCTTTTGGAGCTCGTGGAGCTTGGGTTTGTTTCAGGCTGGGATGATCCCCGCATGCCTACTATAATTGGCCTGAGAAGGAGGGGCTTTACCCCTGAGTCAATCCGTGACTTCTGTAACCGCATTGGGGTGGCAAAAAAGGACAGCACCGTTGATGTAGCACTGCTTGAGCATAGTCTTCGGGAGGATTTAAACAAAAGGGCACCCAGGGTAATGGCCGTTCTTCGCCCCCTTCGTGTCGTAATAGACAACTATCCGGAAGGAAAAACAGAACAATTAGAGGCAATAAACAACCCGGAGGACCCTGCCATGGGGACAAGAAAAATACCCTTCTCCCGGGTATTATATATTGAAAGAGATGATTTCCGAGAGGACCCACCCAGTAAATTCTTTAGGCTTTCCCCGGGCCGTGAGGTTCGTCTAAGATATGCATATTTTATCAGGTGTGTGGGTGTAGGAAAGGATGAAAAAACAGGTGAAATCACAGAGGTTCACTGCACCTATGATCCCCAGACAAAAGGTGGAGATTCCCCGGATGGCCGTAAGGTTAAGTCTACACTGCACTGGGTTTCAGCGGAGCACTCAGTTCATGCAGAGGTACGGTTATATGACCATTTATTTACCAGGGAAAACCCTGCTACCAGCAAAGAAGGCCATGATTTCAAGTCATTCTTAAACCCTAACTCCTTAGAAATAATAGAATCCTGCCATGTTGAACCGAGCCTTGCAAATGCGGCGCCCGGAGAGCATTTCCAGTTTGAGAGATTGGGCTACTTTACCGTTGATACTGTTGATTCTACTAAAAAGGGGGCTATCGTCTTTAATCGCTCTGTAACATTGCGTGATAAATGGGTAAAAATTGAAAAGGCACAAAAAAAGGAAGTAAAAACCGCGAAAGAGGAAAAAAAGGTGGAGAGGAGCGGGGCGCTCAATGTAAAAAGAGAAAAAGATGATGCAGGACCGGCTGAGGAGATAGGAATTGACTATTTTTCAAAGATTGATTTACGGGTCGCTGTTATAAAAGAGGCCAGCCATATCGAAGGCTCTGAGAAGCTCATAAGGGTTATGGCAGACCTTGGAGAGGGACGTTTACGTCAAATATTCGCCGGCATACGTTCCGCCTACCCAGATCCCGGTAAGCTGGTCGGGAAAAAGGTTATTGTCGTTGCGAACCTTAAACCACGAAAGATGAAATTTGGTATATCTGAGGGGATGATACTATCGGGGGGTCAGGAAGGAAACCTTTCCGTTACAACCTTTGATGGTAACCCCTTGCCCGGGGATGAAGTCAGTTAGGAATAAAAGAGCGGCTCCTCACTGAAAATACGTCAAATTTTTGCCTACTCCAAGCCCATACCCACTTCCCGTTTCCAACCTATTTGATTCCACTACATTGATATTATTAGTTAATCATGGCAAGTCATGCTATGGCATGACAATTGCTTACAATATAAAAATTAGCATGGGTTACTTCCATGGCTTGTGGGATTTATACAGACTTTTACCCCTTCAGTACCTTTTTGAAGGTGCGCAAAGAGGAGTTGCTTAAAGAAAAGCCAAACCTCCATAATCAAGGAGCTGTTCATGATCTGTACATTGGCACTGCTTTTTTTCTCTGGTGTAGTATTAGCCGGCTTACAGAGCCAGTATTTCCCCTGGCTGAATCTTGCAGGCATTATCATGGTGGGAATTGTATGCCTGCTTGCCAGAAAGGCGCTCCCGTAACTATATTACGCGGAGCATTTCACCGGCTGAAGAAAACGCTTGCCTCCCTTTAAAGCACATAATGAATGACTGGTAATCGGCAAAATTAAACCAACGTGGTATTTATGCGCCATCCAGCCCATGATGCTCTGCCTTGGTATACCACGCAGCCGGATTAGTAAAAAATTCCTCTGTCTCCTTCAATGACATGTAATGTTCATGCTCGATATTTGCAAGAAGATTGAAAAATTCCTTTTCCTTGTCGTCTGAAACCCCGTCCCTGAGTTTCGCATAAAATGATGCACCCTTTGCCTCGAAATCTATTGC
>CAYMVB010000218.1:0-11350 GCA_964393665.1 uncultured Desulfobacteraceae bacterium
CATGCGCCCAGTATCAAACCTGCCATACAAGGTGGTTCGTGAACAATTCTCGAGAGATACTATTGTTGCTGTAAAGCGAGCCTTATCACCTCGAAACAAAGTGGATTAAGGGCAAAACCCTCTCGGTTTTTTTTCCAGGGCTGTTCGAAAAACATAAAACCTTATTGGGGATGTGAGTGGTTGAAAATATAGCGCATTAAAAATATTGAACGGATAGAACATCTGGGTATGCCCTTTATATCAAATAGAGTCCTTGAAAAGTTAAATAAGACTATTTTTTAACCGAATATAGCCTTTTAAACCAGGGCAAATAAAAACTACGTTAGTTTTTCGATGCTATGGGGTTTAAAAGGGGCGGCATAATCAACCCTGGATTGAAAAGCGGTGCTTTATCACCAACCATATCCTTGTAAGCCAGGAATTCCCTGCAACTATCCCTAAATATGCATTTTGTTTGGCATACCCTGACATTAATGCGTGGGTTATTTTTTTTTCTTGCACAAAAAATATAGTCGGACATTTTTTCCTCTTTATTATATATAATTAAAGATTTTATTTACATAAATTATATATATAATAATGTAAATTTTTAAAAGTGTCAAGACTTTGTATTAATTTTTTTACTGTTATAATTAATTTTTAATAAATAAAGAGGTACTTCTTCCTGTTCAGCTCTAAAATAATAAGTCAGCTTTATATATAGAGAAAATCTGAAGTATTATGCTAACTGAACAGAACGAGAAAAGTCTGCCCGAAAAGGTTCTCTTTCCAAACCAGCAAATTTAAACGGCCCAGGGGCATTACATGCAAAACTCAAAAACAATAAAGAAACCGGGCTATGAGTTATGCTCACATTTTTGATTGAATAAAACAGTTATAGATAAAAAGGTTGAATGTTCAGCCTTAAGTGGAATAGTCAATAACTTCAACATCAATATTTTAGATTAGAGTGGAAATATGAAAATATGTAAAAAATCAAAGCATGCAGGAGTTGTATTATTACTCGTCGTTATTTTTTGTCCCTTTCATGCATATTCATATATAATTCCTGCAAACCAGATAATAACGTTAATGAGCGATAGGTACTCGTCAGTTAAAACACTAAAAATAAAACAAATGAATCGTGTCGTCGAAATTAGCCAAGAGTCCGAAAATTTATTTGAAAATATAATCTATGCAGTATCTCCTGACCTCCACAGGTCTGAAATTTCTGGCCCTATGCATAAAAGCATTCAAATCAATAATGGTGAAAGCAGTTTGAGTATCGTCAATGGAATAATTACTTATAGCGGGAATAAAAAAATCCTCCCTCACCATTTTGTTTTTATGGACCAGGATAACCAAAGAATATTGAATTATCTTGAAGACCTTGGGATAAATATTAAAAAAGTAACCTTAACAAGGTATGAAGGAGAAATATCCTACCTGATTGGAGATAGGAATGACGCAAGCCCTAAACTTATTGTTGCCAAAAGCTCTTTCTTGCCTCTTTTACTTACATATCATAGCTCTCTTCTCATTTTTTCTGACTATAGAGACATAACGGAAAACAATTTCTACCCATATAAGGTCTTACATTTACATAACGGCATCAAGGAAGAATACACTGTCAGAGATATCAGTATAAACTTGCCATTGGACCTCTATCTTTTTGACGTATCTGTCATTAAAAATAGATCGCAAAAAGACATCTCTGAATAAAAAACTATTTTTATGGCGATGATCAAAGGCTTGAAAACAATATATCTGGATGTTGCCGTATCTCTCCCCGTGAGAGAAACCTTCACTTACACAGTCAATGGTGATCTCATTAAAAAAGCAGCTGTTGGAAAAAGGGTACTTATCCCTTTTTCCAAGCGCAAGCTAACGGGCTATATACTAAGGATTATGTCGGTTGAAAATAGAAAAGGCCTAAAAAATATTCTTGACATAATAGACGATTACCCCCTTTTTCACCCAGATATCGTTGAATTTTTTGAATGGCTTGCCACCTATTACCATTATCCAATAGGCCTCATAATCAAAATGTCTCTGCCTGGCGGCCTGAACGCCAAGGTCACCAATGTTTTTGATATGTCCTCAAGGGATTTTCTGGATAGTGTTGGGCCTCTAAAAAAGGTATTTATCAGCGCAAACAAAAGCGAAGATTTTTCCCTAATTACCCTCAACGAGATGAAGGGTGCAAAAAATGAATCTGAATTTTTAGAAATATTTGCTAAAAAAAAGGACCTGCCGCTAAAAGAAATAAAGAACAAATTTTCCAACGGCTCTTACCTGGTTGATAAATGGATTAAAAAGGGCTACCTGAAAAAATCCCTTAAAACAGTCGCGAGGACTTTGCCCAATCAAGTAATCTTCAATTCCCCTATGCCGCCTTTGCTCAATACAAAACAGAAAGAAGTATTAGGAAAAATAACCGAGAAACTCAAAAGCCATAGTTTTTATACCTATCTTTTACATGGAGTAACTGGTAGTGGAAAAACAGAGGTGTATTACCATGCCATTTTGGCCTGCATTGCTTTGGGTCGGCAATCAATTTTAATGGTGCCTGAGATTGCCCTTACTTTTTCATTAGCATCTCTATTTAAGGCACGCCTCGGCAATAAAATATCTATCCTCCATAGTTCTATTTCAAGGGGCGAAAAATACGATGAATGGATAAAAATAGCTAAAGGGGAAATTAACTTGGTGATAGGCACGAGATCAGCACTTTTTGCCCCTCTTCCCAACCTGGGGCTTATAATTATTGATGAAGAGCATGACCTCTCCTACAAACAAGAGGAAAGATTCAGGTACCAGGCAAGAGACTCTGCTATTGTGAGGGCAAAATTTTTGAATGCATTAGTTATACTTGGATCTGGAACCCCCTCAATACAATCGTATAAAAACTCCTTGAACGGCAAGTATGAACTTCTAAACATGCCGGAACGAATATTAAAAAAAAAGCTCCCCTCCATAACCATTATTGACATGAGGCATTTTGATAATAAAAATAATCAAGAGGACATCATAAGCCCTCCTCTGAGAAAGGCGATTGGTGAAAATCTTGCAGAAAAAAATCAAACAATTCTGTTTCTGAATAGAAGGGGATTTAATGTGTTTTACCTGTGCAGGCTTTGCGGGGAGACTATAAAGTGCCCTAACTGCGAGGTAAGCCTTACATACCACAAGCACATAAATAAACTTGTCTGCCATTATTGTGGTTATATGATTGACCCTCCTGAAAAATGTCCATCCTGTAACAGCAAAAATCTTACCCCATATGGATTTGGCACAGAAAGGGTTGTGGAAATCCTCAAGGATATGTATCAGGATGCAAGTATAGAGCGCATGGATAGGGATACAATGTGGCGTAAAGGTAATATGCAACAAATCCTTAAACGATTGTATAAACACGAAATTGATATTCTTGTTGGAACCCAAATGATTACTAAAGGTCATGATTTCCCAGACGTAACACTTGTAGGTGTAATTTCAGCAGACCTTTCACTGAACTGGCCAGATTTTCGTGCCGGAGAAACAACATTTCAAATTCTGTCCCAAGTTTCGGGTAGAACTGGCAGGGGAAACCTTCCAGGCAGGGTTTTAATCCAGACATATAATCCGTCCAATTACACAATCAATGCAGTCAAGCATCATGACTACAAAAAATTTTTTTTGAGGGAAATAAAACTCAGGCATCAGCTCAATTACCCGCCTTTCTCATTTTTGGCAAACCTAATCGTGCTTGGTAATGACAAAATTAAAACACAGACCATTGCTAAGCATATAAGAAATACATTAGGCCAAATTTTACAATCCCAGTATAGCTATAAAAAGGATATAGACATACTTGGCCCTATAGAGGCACCTTTAGCAAAGATAAAAGGCAAATACCGGCAGCAAATACTAATAAAATCCAAGAGAACAAGGTATCTTAATTTTTTGTTAAAAGAGCTGGAATATGCTGCAGGAAAGAATATGTCTTCGAAAGGAGTAAGTTTGATAATCGATATTGACCCTTATCAAATGATGTGATAGTTAGACTGAATTATATTTATTCCAGCATTAACCACAAATACATGCAAGTAAACAGAAATATATACGTACATCGCAATTTTTTGAAGAAGGTATATTGTACATAGTTTCAGTCGTTTTTTTATTCTATAACGGCTCATATGTATAATAATTGCACTCAGGACTACTTATGATCATAGATATTCATACGCATATTTTTCCAGATAATATTAAGGAAAATAGAGAAAATTTTTTTGACAATGAGCCCGCGTTTAAGCTTCTTTATGATGTTCCAGGTTCCAGACTTGCTGGAGTCAACGAATTAATAGAAAACATGGACAAGGATGGTGTAGACAAATCCGTTGTATTTGGTTTTCCATGGCAAACAGAGGAATATTACAAAAAGAATAATGACTATATAATGGAGGCCGTTGAGAAAAATAAAGACAGACTAGTCGGCTTTGCTACATTCTTCCCTACAGCTAAAAACGCAGAAAAAGAGCTTGAGCGTTGTATAACGGCAGGCATTTCAGGTGTTGGTGAATTAGCCTTTTATGAATCAAATATCTCAAATGAGACATTAAAGCAATTTGTGCCTGTTGCTCAAATGGCAAGAGACGCAGATATACCTCTATTACTGCACACAAATGAATCAATTGGCCATTATTATCCTGGAAAAACATCTATAACATTAAAAGAAATATTCAATTTTTTACATTATTTCCCTGATAATAAGATAATACTTGCACATTGGGGAGGGGGAATCCTCTTTTATAACGTAATGAAAAAGACTGTTAAAGATGTATTGAAGAATACCTGGTTTGATACTGCCGCTTCACCATATCTATATGAAAAAATGATATACCCTATCTCTGCGCAATTAGTGGATCCCAGCAAAATACTTTTTGGGAGCGATTTCCCCCTACTTAGGCCAAGCCGCTATTTTAAGGAAATGCGAGAGGCCGGTCTTTCTGAAAACAGCATTAAAAAGATATGCGGAGAAAATGCTCAATCACTTCTCGCATAATTCTACTAAAACACCATGGCTTTCCTTTGGATGTATAAAGGCTATTTTGGCCCCCCCAGCACCCTTTCTGGGTTCATTATCAATCATACGCACCCCTTTTTCTTTTAGCTCCTTCACTGCCTCTTCTATGTTTTCTACCCTGAATGCAATATGTTGAATACCTTCACCCCGAGCATCTATATACTTCGCAACAGGCCCATCTGGCTCAGTTGACTCGAGCAATTCAATCTCGCTGTCTGTTATAGGGAAAAACCCTGTTTTTACCTTTTGCTCTTCAACAGTCTCTTCATCCTTTAGTTTAAGCCCAAGTATATCTGTGAAAAATTTGCCAGCCTCATCAATACTTTTAACTGCTATTCCAACATGGTCAATATGTTTTATCTTCATTTTATCCTCCTCAAATTTTACTAATTCTTTTCATAATCTATTCCATAATTATCTTCAATCTAAAAGCGCATACTGTGCAAAAAAGCAGAGACCTGATCTCGCTTATTTAACAAAAAACATTTTTAATAGGGTTATATAACCCAATAATTATCATTGGCAAAGTCTAATCGTTAAAAACTTGCAGCCTGTCCCATCATAAATAGCATAAAGGCTAAAAATAAAAAATTGCGCTAACTATTAAAATGCCTGCACTTTCTTAAGCAGCATTAGTTTTTTATTCACCACTTTAATAATAAAAAACGTATATGTTAGAAAAAGGTTTAGAAGGGCAGGCTATCTTGCTTCCTGTACGCAAGCGCATTGCAAGATGCAATTAAATCTCCGTCCTCATCAGTTACCTTTATGTCATAGCTAGCTGTTTTTTTTGACTTATAGATTTCTCTTGATTCAGCCCGCAGTATCCCTTCTTTCTTTGGTGTCCTATGAAATGTAACTGACATATTGAGTGCAACTGCTACTGTACCATGAGAATTTACTGATATTTCAAATGCCTCATCAATTAGTGAAAAGATGGCCCCTCCATGTGTCATATTAAAGATATTTTTTAGATCATCCTTAAGGGTCATTTCTACCAATGCATACCCTGCCTCGATCTTGATAAGCTTCAATCCCGTTTTTTTAGCATATGGTTCATCTTCGACTTGCTTTATTATAGATTCTAATATCAGGTCACTTGTCATTATCTATACCCATTTTTACGGTTTCTCTACAGATCATTTTCCTTCCTTTTATTCATTATATGCGACAGATTTTAAATCTTAGATTTGATTACGTGTTATTTCTACTGGGGGTTTTATGCTAAGAGCAAGAAGGCTTTTCGTGTTAACATCTACACCAAGGCCCGAGCCACTCAATGGCCTTGCCAAACCAAACTTGCCAAAAGATACATGTTCATAGGTAATATTTTCTTTTAACAAAAATTTGTCATAAGAGCCATCATAATATAAAGCATCGCTACACAGTATACCTAATGCCCTTCCTGCAGAGGAGAGAAGGCCGGATTCTCCTAATTGGCAACCAATTTGAAAAGAGAGGTTATTAGAACGCAAATAATTTATTATTTTCACTGAATTCCTGAATCCGCCACACTTTGATAATCGTATATTTATCATCTGATAGTCACCTTTCCTATAAATATGCTTAACATCTGTCAATGAGCATGCTGATTCATCAGCCATCAGAACCAGGCCATGGTTCTTTACTAGTCGCGCAAATTTAGAAATATCAATATCAGATGGCATAAAGGGCTGTTCTATAACTTTGACATCGTAATCTTTTAAGAGATGAAGATGCCTTACTGCACTTGTGTAATCCCATACACCATTTACATCAACTCTCAGGTCACAATTATCCCCAAAAACCATTCGAACAGAATCAAGGGTTGTTTTATTTTGTTCATGGTTTGTTCCCATCTTTAGTCTCAAACTATTGATCCCCATCTCTTTAGCCGAGGCGCATAAAGCGGCCACTCTTATTTTATCTGTCAGCGGTATTACAGAACCATAATAAATTTTTGGCGTAAAATAGTCTTTTGGGAAATAAAGATAAAGGGGTTTTTTCTCCTCTCTTGCCAATGCGTCTAAAAGAGCCATTTCAAGCGCACAAGTAGCGGAATGATGATCACTTCTATCCTGAAGGTTATCTATTAAATCCCATATCTGTGAGACATCATCGATCTCCCACGGAAACATCTTTTTGTGTAACAATCGAATAATACTCTTTGTGACGCTATCTTGTGATTCCCCTGTAACATAGGATCTAGGTGCCGCTTCACCATAACCCAATATTTCCCCATGATTTACATTAATTTGCACAACTACATTATTCGCCCATAACCTTTTCCTGAGGGAATGAGAAAATTCCAATATAAATGGAAGCCTTACAGCATAAATAGTTACCTTTCCTATCTTCATTGCTATTGGATAGTATCTTTGGATATCTGGTTTGATGAAAGGTAAACAGGTAAGGTCAAAATAAAGGTCGTGCCCTTTTTATCAGGATCACTTTTTGCCACAATTGTCCCATTGTGGAGTTGCATATTTTGGTAGGCTATAAAAAGTCCAAGGCCAGTTCCATTGTGGATGCTACTCTTATGTTTAGTAGTAAAAAAAGGCTCAAAAACCTTTTCAATCATAGATTGAGGGATTCCAACCCCATTGTCTTTAACTTCTATGTTAATCAACTTTTTTCCACCTTTATCAGGCCCTATTGAGGTTGTTACTTCAATTATTCCACCATGAGGCGTAAAGTCTAGGGCGTTAGAAATGAGGTTTAAGATAACCTGTTTCATTTTCTCAGAATCAATCCACACTTGACCTATGTCGGGATGAAATCGACTTATAATCTTAATGCCTTTGGCTTTACTCTGCGGAGAGACCAAAAGGATCATCTTATTAATCAGATCATGGATGTCATTAAATTCAAAGCAAGGTTCTTTTTCTTTCACCAGATCCAATAATTCTGTTATCAAGTTATTAACCCTGTTTGTTTCTTCCATAACGATTTTATAAAAATCATTTCGAAATTCATCATCTCCATATTTTTGAGGTAACATCTGCATGAAGGTGCCTATAGCCGTCATTGGATTTTTGATTTCATGTGCAAGCCTTGCAGCAAGATTCCCTAAAAAGGAAAATTTCTCCGCCCTACTTAACAAAGCATGGGATTCCGTTAGCTCTTTCATCCTTACTTGAAGCTTAGTATACAGTTTAGCATTTTCAATTGCTATCGCAATTTGTGGCGTAAAAATATCCAAGGTTTCCCTTGTTTCCTCTGAAACACCCTTTTCCCCCGTTGAATCAGTGGCAATAACTCCGATCACCTTTGACCTAGTTATAAGCGGAGCTACATAAACAGAAGCAGGCTTCCCATAGCTGAGTATAATATTCTTTTGCTGAAGATTAGAGGAATTAACATCTGGAATATATTCTGGTATCCCAGTATTAGCAACCCTTGCAAGAATATTGCTTACCCTAGTCATAGGAATGTGGTAATTCTTTATTTCATCAGGAATAACGCCATTTAATCCAGTTCCGTGCAAGTATTCAAGGGACTCCCCATCTTCAGAAACAAGCATTATTACAGCACGACTTATCTGGCATACATTTGATAGAATATTCATGATAGCACTTAATACATATTTCAAGTCAAGAAGGGAAAGAATAGCCTTCCCAGTATCTTGCACTGCCATAAGCTGCTTAATTTTACGATTTAGCTTTAGATTAAGTTGATTAATCTCTGCGTATTTTCTTTCTATGATCTCCTTATTTTTTTCTTGGTCTGCTATTATATCCTTAAGCATTGATCTTGAAGTAAAAAATCTCGAGAGATATTCATAGATCCAGCTTTTTTTAGTCCATTTCAGATGATATTCACAATAGGGGCTGCCCTCAAAAAAACAGTATTTTTCGTGAATATCCAATGGCCTTCCACCCCATATAGTATGAAGATATGCATATATAGCCTGGTTGTATAGACACAAATCCTTTGAAGGTTTCATATCTTTTTCCCAGTGGAGCCTTACTATTGCGGTATTTCTTTTTATCTCAACGAGTTCCACCCTTTTATTTCTATTAAATTTATCATTAATTTTTTGGGCAAATTTAAGGGCCTTTTTTGAGGACCAGAACGCCTTCACGAATATTTTTTGGATATAACCTAAATGGGCATTCTCTATGGCAAACGTGCCAATTTCATAAGGTACTGAATCATCATGAGAAATTGATTTTACCCTGTCAAACATCTTCACGATTACCACTGTGGAAATCCAGTTATTTGTATCGGTCAGAAAGGCTATGGGATCATCGATGTTATCAAGTTCAGGGTCAAGGTCGCCGAGAATTAATGAAAGGTGTTCGGGGTTGGTTTTTCTTATATACTCTATAATAATCTTGCTGTTAATACAGCTTACTTCCTTTTCCATTTATTAATAGTAACCATTTTAATAGAAAAGTATTTTGCAATGAATATCTATGCTGCATTAAATGAGGATTAATCTCAAAGATTAAAATCCATTGCATTCAAATAGAAATGTAATTTTTTACTCATGCCTGTTAACCTTCTGCGAGCGTCGGACGAAGCACGTAAGCATGTGATGATTTATAGCGAGTATACGTTTTGGGCGGAAAATTCATTACACGATAGTATTTTTTCCATTGATACCATTCTTCGGGAAATTTGTATATATAATACTCCAAAAATTTTAATACCAAGGCCCCCATTGATTTATTGTTTCGACTGTTTACTTTTACCAAAATATCATTCAATGGATTCACTATAAACTTGTATTTACCTCCTCCAAGCCTGTGCATTATTGCAAAGGCCATGTATGTATCAAGCCTTTTTGTTAAGATGTTCATTGTTTTGTCTAACAGAATCTGATTGTCCATAAAATCAATGTGTTCCTTAGATGGCCTCCATTCATCAATTTCATCGCATTGAGTAATAACTACCCTATTTTCTTTCAGGTTATCATGGATAGCCTTTAAAATATTAGGGGTACTATCTGCATCAATTATCCTGGATGAAAAATTAGATGCCTTCCTCATTGACATATCACGTAGAGAGGGAGAGGAAAACCTTACTATTATGGTAACGGGAAAATGCTTCGCAGCTAAATAACCTGGGGCAAGCTCCACCCCTCCAAAATGACCGGTAACCAAAAGAACGCCCTTACCAAATGAAAGCCCCCTGACTATTTCCGAGAGCCCTTGGCCCTCAATGTTTTTATGCATAAAACTTCTCAGTTCTTCAACAGAAGAAAATGCATTAAACAATTTCTCATAGTAGTGACGAAATATTCCTTTATAGATATTTTCAGTGATTGATCTTATTTCAGGATAGTTTTTATGATTATAAAAAGCCGCCTCAACAGCAAGCACGATTTTCTTCTTTTCCTTTGCATTAAGAAAGAAATACAGTTTCCCAAGAATTATAATATAAAGATATGCTACTCCCCAGCCCAATGACCTGTATATAAATATATTAAACTTGAATTGCAAAAATTTACTTAGATTGATGTTCATGTTAAGCCGCCACTTTTGTTTTATTGCTTGATAATTTTTTACCTACACAAAAATGGAATTTAAACTAAATATACCCCTCTAAACCATATTTACCAATAATAGAATTCTTATGGCTACACAATTTGTACTAATATAATACTATATGCACACAATATCTATGCCAGATAGTAGATTATTTACTATTAAAGAAACCCTCTATAATAAAAAATAAATCGCGTGCCAAATGCCGAATAAGCTTTAGTTATAGGTATCTTAAAAAAAATATAATTATTATTCAATACATAACACGGGTATTATATTTTACAACGTAAAAAATTGGCATGTATTTGCACAGTAATTTGTGCAAAGGTGCACAATTTTAAGTGCATATCCACGAGTTTTGTGTCTTTAAAACTAATTAGATTTATATGCACTGGTACCTTGACGAATTTTAAATTCTGTGCTCAAATATTAAATAGTTTAAAAATATCCTTATATATATTTTAAATATCCTTGGTAGCCTTCTTACGTTTTTGCTATGGTTTCAGCAAAATAGACTTAATTCTTTGAATTTACAGATATCTTAAAAAATTTATTAACCACAATCACAAACAAATACGTCTTTGGTGCCTGGGAATACTTATTGCTTTTTAAAACAACCTAAGCTCTTTCAAAGTAAACAGAAGGAAATTGTTAAGCTTAAAGGGCTCTTTAAAAGCTTTTTGTTCAAAAAGTTATATTTATTCAGTCATTAATCAAGAGGGGCTAATTGGAAAGGAAAAAGACTATACTTGTTGTAGATGATGAATTAGGTGTTCGCCAGTCCTTTAATATGGTTTTAAAAGAGGAGTTTAACGTTCTTTTAGCCGATTCTGGG
>CAYMVB010000219.1:0-15238 GCA_964393665.1 uncultured Desulfobacteraceae bacterium
CTCATAACCCCAATAGCTATGGAAAAGGAGCTGCGCTTTGCTATCAGGGAAGGCGGCAGGACAGTTGGCGCAGGTGTAATAAGCGATATAATAGAGTAATAAGAGACGGAAGCAGTTATGGATAACCAGAAAATCCGAATAAGGTTAAAGGGCTATGATTATAAGCTTTTGGATCAATCTGTATCAGAGATTATTGATGCTGCACAGGGAACAGGAGCGAAGATTGCTGGGCCTATACCCCTTCCAACTGAGATTAGTAAGTACTGTGTATTACGGTCACCTCATGTTGATAAAAAATCAAGGGAACAATTTGAGATTAGGACTCATAAGAGGCTTATAGATATTCTTGAGCCTACTCAACAAACGGTGGATGCCCTTATGCAATTGGATCTTTCTGCAGGCGTGGATGTAGAGATTAAGCTTTAGAGGAAATCAAGGATGATCAGGGAATTATTTGGGAAAAAGATTGGAATGACCCGTATCTTTAGGGAGAATGGCAAGGTTATCCCTGTTTCTGTGCTGGAGATTGCTAAGTGCTATGTAACGCAGATTAAGAGGGTGGAAAATGAAGGGTATAATGCACTCCAGATTGGATTTCAGCCAAAAAAGGAAAAGCGTATAAATAAGCCTATGACCGGTCATTTTAAAAAAGCCGGGAAGGGCGGTTTTTCATTTTTGCGTGAGATAAAAGTAGATGATATTGGTTCCTTTGAGGTTGGGCAAGAGATTGGATCTGATATCTTTGATGTGGGAGATTTAATTAATGCCAGGGGAATTACTAAAGGAATGGGCTTCGCAGGGGTCGTTAAAAGGTGGGGATTTAGCGGAGGCAATAAGACACATGGCTCTCGTTCCCATAATGTTCCTGGTTCAATTGGGGCTTGCGCAACTCCAAGCCGAGTTATGAAAGGGAAAAAACTGCCTGGCAGAATGGGAAATGAGTTTAAGACGGTTAAAAATTTAGAAGTAGTTGATATCTTAAAAGAAAGAGATTTGATTTTAATAAAGGGTGGGGTTCCTGGTAGCAAGGGAAATTTTTTAGAATTAAAGTTAAATAAAAAGAAATCATAGAAAGAATGTAAAATGCAATGTATCAGGCTGATACTGACCATGCATATTTTTTCAGTGGAGCGGATCAACATATGGCCCTCATAGATATATATAATGTAAACGCAGAAAAAATTCGTCAGCGAGATATAAAGGACAAGATCTTCAATGTTGCGATACGGGAAGATATACTCCACCAGGTTGTGGGAAGCCAATTAGCGAGCCGTCGTTCCGGAAGCGCTTCAACAAAGGGTAGGTCTGAAGTCAAGGCCAGCGGTAGAAAGCTCTGGCGACAGAAAGGGACCGGAAGGGCTAGGGCAGGAGCGGCTTCTTCACCTGTAATGAGGGGTGGGGGTGTGGCATTTGGCCCTTCACCGAGAGATTATTCATTTAAGGTCAATAAAAAGGTTAAGAAGGCTGCGCTATGTATGGCCTTGGCCGACAAGTTTAAAGAAAAAAAGCTTATAATAATTGATGGCTTTAATCTCGATGAAATCAAAACAAGAAAACTTTATGATATATTAAAGAAATTTAATTTAGATAATGTCCTCATTGTTTCAGACAAATACGATGAGGTTCTTGATAAATCTTCCAGAAATATTAAAAAGACTAAACTCCTAAGGGCCGAGGGGATAAACGTGTACGATATTTTATGCCATAAGCACCTCTTGTTTGTTGAGCCGGCTTTAGAAGTAATTGAGGAGGCGCTTGATTAAAAATGGACTTTTATCAAATAATAAAGAAGCCCATGATAACTGAGAAGGGCACAAAACAAAAAGAGCAGGCAAACCAATATATATTTGAGATTGACAGAGCAGCTAACAAGGTGATGGTTAGAAACGCCGTCGAAAAGATATTCAAGGTAAAGGTTTTAAGTGTGGCTGTAATGAATATGAGGGGAAAGCGCGTCAAGTCCGGGAAAAATATAGGGAAAAAGTCAGACTGGAAAAAGGCAATAGTTAGGCTTGCCCCCGGAGAAAAAATAGAATTTTTTGAAGGTATGTAAAGCGGAATAAACATGGCTATTAAGAAAAATAAACCAACATCTTCTGGGAGGCGATTTCAGACTTGCTCTACATTCAGCGAGATTACAAGCACGAAGCCTGAAAAAAGCCTTTTGAGACCAATAAAGAAATCAGGCGGCAGGAATGCTAAAGGTAGAATAACCACCAGGTTTAGAGGTGGAGGCGCTAAAAGAAGATACAGGGTTATCGATTTTAAAAGGAAGAAAGACAATATTCCCGCAACTGTAGCTTCTATTGAATATGATCCTAATAGATCTGCCAGAATAGCGCTTATCAATTATGCGGATGGTGAGAAGTCCTATATCTTAGCGCCAAATAATTTAAAGGTTGGTGACATGGTTGAATCAGGGGCCAATGTGGAGATTAGCGTAGGTAATGCAACAACCTTAAAGGCCATACCTACGGGCATGCATATACACAATATTGAGCTACATATAGGCCATGGCGGGCAGATAGCAAGAAGTGCAGGAGGCCATGCCCAGCTGATGGCTAAGGAAGGAAAATATGGGCATGTGAAACTGCCATCCGGGGAAGTGAGAATGATATTGTTGGACTGTCGGGCCACTATAGGGGAGATTGGTAATCTGGATCATGAAAATATATCCTTAGGCAAGGCAGGAAGGGCCAGATGGAAGGGAAGAAGACCGCATGTTAGGGGTGTTGCAATGAATCCTGTCGATCATCCGCTCGGTGGTGGAGAGGGTAAGTCTTCGGGTGGCAGACATCCAGTTACACCATGGGGAGTTCCTACAAAGGGTTATAAGACAAGGCACAATAAGGCGACTGATAAATTCATTGTTAAAAGAAGGAAGCAGGAAAGGAGATAAGATTGCCACGTTCCGTTAAAAAAGGACCATTTATAGATGATAGTCTCATGACCAAGGCGATCAAGGCTAAGGAGGAGAGCAGCCACCAGGTAATTAAGACATGGTCGAGAAGATCGACCATATTGCCGGAGTTTATAGGGTTGACCTTTGCTGTACATAATGGGAAAAAGTTTATTCCTGTATTTATCACTGAAGATATGGTCGGGCACAAATTGGGTGAATTTTCTCCAACAAGAATATTTTACAGTCATGCAGGTGGAGACAAAAAAACTCGCCTGAAGGGTAAAAAGGCATAATTAGCGTGCGGTAAACAAATTTTATAGGGTGTTTTATTACATATGGAAGCGAGGGCTATAGCAAAATATATACGGATATCTCCCAGGAAGGTAAGGCTGCTTATGAGGGAATTAAAGGGAAAAAAGGCTGATGATGCAATGAATTCACTGAAATTTGCCCCACAGAAGGGAGCCCCAATTCTGCGAAAGTTGATAAATTCGGCTGTCGCTAACGCAAGTCAGAAACCTAATGTAGATGTTGATAATTTGTATATAAAGCATATATACGCCAACGAGGGGCCTACAGCAAAGAGATTTAGACCAAGGGCCATGGGTAGGGCAACAAGGATTAGAAAGAGGACGAGCCATTTGACGGTTGTGCTTGATGAGAAATAAACGTTCATTAGGTAAGTCATAATTACGAAATTATCATATAGAAAATTGTCAAAAGGGAGGAGAGTTAGTGGGCCAGAAGGTTCATCCGGTAGGATTTCGATTAGGCGTCAATAAGACGTGGAATAGCAGATGGTATGCTGATTCAGAGTTTTCTTCACTTGTTGTAGAGGATAATCAAATTCGAAAGTTTTTGAAAAAGAGGCTTTTTCAGGCCGGCGTGTCTAAGATAGAGATTGAGAGGGCTGCTAGCAAGGTGAGGCTGAGGATTTATACGGCAAGACCGGGCATAATAATAGGGAAAAAGGGCGCGGAGATAGAGCATCTTAAAAAGGATATCGAATCTAAGATAAAGCGGGAGTTTTTTATTGATATTAAAGAGGTAAGGAGGCCCGAACTGGAGGCGCAATTGGCAGCGGAAAACGTTGCCATGCAACTGGTTAGGCGTGTGGCATTCAGGAGGGCGATGAAGAAGGCCGTTACATCCGCCATGAGATTTGGGGCACAAGGTGTAAAGATTTCCTGTAGCGGGAGATTAGGCGGGGCGGAAATGGCTAGAAGGGAATGGTATAGAGAGGGCAGGGTACCTTTACATACCCTTAGGGCGGATATAGACTATGGTTTTAGTGAGGCCTTGACAACATATGGGGTAATAGGTGTTAAGGTAACTATATGTAAAGGGGAAATTTGGCCGGAAAAGGGAAATAGAAGAGGCGAAATATGTTAAGCCCAAAAAAAGTTAAACATAGAGTCATTCAAAAAGGCAGGATGAGGGGAAAGGCATACAGGGGATCTGATATTGCCTTTGGCGATTATGGCCTTCAAGCAACTGAATGTGGTTTTATGTCTGCGAGGCAGATTGAGGCTGGAAGAATTGCTATAACAAGGTCTGTTAAAAGGGGCGGTAAGATTTGGATAAGGGTTTTTCCGGATAAACCTGTCTTCAAAAAACCTGCTGAAACAAGGATGGGAAAGGGCAAAGGCAACCTTGAAGGATGGGTGGCTGTAATAAAGCCCGGAAGAATATTATATGAATTGGAGGGTGTTGATTCGGATACTGCCAGGGAGTCTTTTCGTCTAGCCGGTCATAAACTTTCCTTTGCCACTAAATTTTTAAGTAGGAGCTTTTAATACGGTGAAGAGCAAAGAATTGCGTGAGTTGAGTGTTCGGGAATTAAGGGACAAGGAAGTAGAATTAGCAAGGGGGCTGTTTAATCTCCGATTTCAAATGGCCACCGGCCAACTCAACACACATACCTCTATCAGAAAGACAAAAAAGGACATTGCCCGGGTAAAGACGGTAATTAACGAAAAAGAATTGGAAAACAGCAGGTCTGGGGCTTGATATGGAAATACGTGGAACAAGGAAAGAACTTACAGGCGTTGTTTTAAACAATAGTGCGGATAAGACTGTAAAAGTCTTGGTAGAAAGATTAGCAAAACACAAAAGATACAGAAAATATATCAGGTATAGAAAAAAGTACTTGGTACATGATCCGCATAATAGATGCCAGATAGGAGATAAGGTCATTATTATGGAAAGTAGACCTGTAAGTAAGCTAAAAAGGTGGAGGGTTTTAGAAATTCTTAGTTAAAGGGCTCTCTCTGGTTTTTTGCATAAACATATAGTTGATTTTAGGGATAGGCATTATGATACAGGCTGAAACATTGTTAAATGTCGCTGACAATTCTGGCGCTAAAATTTTAAATTGCATCAAGGTTCTTGGAGGATCAAGAAGAAGGTATGCAAGTGTTGGAGATATAATTGTTGCTTCTGTTAGAGAGTCTTTGCCTAACAGCAAAGTAAAAAAGGGTGATGTTTTAAAGGCTGTAATAGTTAGGACTGCAAAGGAAATCAGAAGAGAGGATGGGTCATATATTAAATTTGATGATAACTCAGCCGTGCTGATAACTCAACAAAATGAACCAATAGGGACCCGCATTTTTGGACCAGTTGCCAGAGAGTTAAGGGCAAAGAACTTTATGAAGATTATATCCCTCGCTCCAGAGGTGTTATAATTGGGGTATGTGTTATTCGATATGGCTAAAAAGAAATTTCATATAAAAAAGAACGATAAGGTGATGGTGATCGCTGGGAAGGACAAGGGAAAGATAGGCACAGTTCTTGAAGTGATTACTAAAAAGGATAGGGCTAAGGTAGAAAAGATAAACATCGTTAAAAGGCATACAAGGCCTGGAGGTAAAGCTGCTCAGGGAGGAATTGTCGAAAAAGAGGCACCGATCCACATATCAAACCTTATGCTTATCTGTGGAAAATGCGCAGAGGCGACCAGGATGGGCATAAAAATACTTGAGGATGGCAGCAAGGTAAGGTTTTGTAAAAAATGTGGGGAAATCTTAGACAAGCAATAAATAATAGTTTAAGCCAGGTAACTTTCCGCCAATTATTTATTGTATAATGTGAAGCATAAAATATAGATACATAAATTTAACTAATTAAAAAATTATTCATTATGTCTCGACTAAAGGAAAAATATTCGAAGGAAATTGTGCCTGCAATGGTGAAAGAATTTAGCTACAAAAGTGTTATGCAGGTGCCGAAGCTAAAAAAAGTAATCCTTAATATGGGCATTGGTGAGGCAATACACAATATAAAAGTGCTTGATTCAGCTGTTGAGGAGCTGACCCTCATAGGTGGCCAGAAGGCGGTTATAACAAGGGCCAGAAGATCCATTGCAAGCTTCAAGGTAAGAGAGGGAATGCCTATAGGGTGCATGGTCACATTGAGAGATGAGAGGATGTACTATTTTTTGGACAAGCTTTTCAATGTAGCCCTTCCAAGGGTCAGAGATTTTCGAGGATTATCTGATAAGGCATTTGACGGTCATGGTAATTATACCCTGGGAATAAAGGATGAGATTATATTCCCCGAGATTGATTATGATAAAATTGATAAGGTAAAAGGGCTGAATATCACTATTGTCACCTCTGCAAATACGGATGCAGAGGGACGTTTTATGCTTGAAAAAATGGGTTTATTTTTTAGAAATTGATAAGGAGATTGATTTGGCAAAAAAATCTTTGATTGCAAAGGCAAAGAGAGAACCAAAATTTTCTACTCGACGGTATAACAGGTGCCCATTATGTGGAAGAAGCAGGGCTTATATTAGAAAATTTGGTATTTGCAGGATCTGCTTTCGAAACCTCGCCCTAAACGGTGACATACCTGGTGTTATAAAATCTAGCTGGTAGATGAGCAATTACGGAGAAATATTATGACAATGGTTGACCCTGTTGCAGACTTTTTAACAAGAATAAGAAACGCTGGCATGGCCTCATTTGATAAGCTTGAGGTGCCGAAATCTAAGATAAAACTTAGTATAGCCAAATTGCTGCAGAGCGAGGGCTACATAAGTAATTATGAACTTGCAGAGGATAGTAAGCAGGGAAAGATTATCATATACCTGAAGTATAACGGAGACAAAACCCCTGTAATAAAAGGCCTTAAAATGGTAAGTAAGCCAAGTTGCAGGGTTTACTCGGGATGTGCCAAGATACCCAAGGTATTAAATGGGCTTGGAGTTAATATTATTTCAACATCCAAGGGAGTGATGACGGACCGGGATGCGAGAAGAATGAAGATAGGCGGAGAAATAATTTGTTCGGTGTGGTAACCCTCGGAAAGGATTATTTAGAGATAGCTATAAAAGAGATTATGCGATGTCAAGAATAGGCAAAAAACCGGTAATTGTTCCAAAAGATGTAAAGGCTGATTTTGATGGTGTAAAACTTTCCGTTAAGGGTCCAAAAGGGGAGTTAAACCTCGCCATTCACCCGGGCGTTAAATTGGATATTCAAGATGGGCGTATATTATTATCAGTCAATAAGGAATCCAAAGAGTCTGAATCTATTTATGGCCTTTTTCGTTCGCTCGTATTTAATATGGTAAAAGGGGTTAGCGAGGGGTTTAAAAAAACGCTCGAAATAGTTGGTGTAGGCTATAGGGTAGAATTATCAGGCAACCAGTTGGTATTCAACTTAGGCTACTCAAATCCCATAAACTTTGATATTCCTAAAGGGATTGAAGCCCAGGTTGAAAAGAAGAACACGTTAACCTTAATTGGTATAGACAAAGAGTT
This sequence comes from uncultured Desulfobacteraceae bacterium, assembly GCA_964393665.1. Classification (GTDB taxonomy): domain Bacteria; phylum Desulfobacterota; class DSM-4660; order Desulfatiglandales; family B25-G16; genus M55B121. The sequence goes on from CAYMVB010000219.1 coordinate 7,668, forward strand.
GTTAGGAGATACAGCAGCAACTATCAAAGGCCTGAGGCCCCCGGAGCCTTATAAAGGAAAGGGAATTAGATACCTTAATGAGAGGATTAGAAAAAAGGCCGGGAAGGCGGGGGCTAAAAAATAGCGATTTGCATTCTTGATATCTGGTTTGACCGCAATTCTACTATATTAGCGGCAAAATTTATATACCTAAATATAACACTATAAGACGATAATTCATCATGGCTTTTATTAAAGATAAAAAGGCAAACAGGCTTAAAAGGAAAAGAAGGGTAAGAAAGAAGATTGAGGGATCTTCTGAAAGGCCACGCCTGACAGTATTTAAGACAGCAAGGCATATCTACGCCCAAATAATTGACGACAGTAAAGGCATAACCCTTTTGTCTGCCTCAACTATCTCAAAGGATATAAAGTCCAAGGCCAAGGGTATAGGAGGAAATATAAAGGGCGCAAAATTAATCGGAGAGACACTGGGCAAGAAGGGCAAACAAAAAGGCGTAGAGGAGATCGTTTTTGACAGAAACGGTTTTCTTTACCATGGCAGGATTAAGGCATTAGCCGATGCCGCAAGAGAAAACGGTTTGAAATTTTAGGTAGTAAAAATTAACAATGAGTTTTGAGGCTTTATAAAAAAGTAACATGTTGCGTATTGAATATGGGCTAGAAGTTATAGATTAAAAGGAGAGATCATTGGTCAGGGAAGAGGAAGAGGAACAGATAATAGAGAAGGTGGTTCATATCAACAGGGTTGCTAAGGTTGTAAAGGGCGGACGTAGGTTTAACTTTAGTGCCATAGTTGTTACTGGTGATGGTAAAGGTATGGTCGGTGCTGGCCTTGGAAAGGCAAATGAGGTTCCAGAGGCCATAAGAAAGGGCGGAGAGAAGGCCAGAAAAAACATGAGACCAATTTCACTCTTTGAAGACACTATACCTTACAGGGTAATAGGTGTTTTTGGATCCAGTTCTGTACTGCTGAAGCCGGCTAAACCTGGAACTGGAATAATTGCAGGTGGGGCGGTTAGGGCGGTATTAGAAACGGTTGGCGTAAAGAATATTGTAAGCAAATGCTTACGTTCAAATAACCCCCACAATTTGGTAAAGGCTACCTTGAATGGGCTTTGGTCTTTAAGGTCAAGAGAGGAGATCGCTAGGTCCAGGGGGAAAACCGTAGAAGAAGTTTTGGCCTAGTGCTTTTTTGGGTTTCGGGAGACAAAATGGATATACATGAATTGAGGCCACCAAAAGGGTCGAGAAAAAAGAGAAAGAGGGTAGGCCGTGGTGAAAGCTCAGGATGGGGAAAGACATCAGGCAGAGGCTCAAAGGGACAGAATGCACGTTCCGGCGGAGGAGTAAGTGTAGGATTTGAGGGGGGGCAAATGCCCCTTCAGAGAAGAATTCCAAAGCGGGGCTTTACGAATATCTTCAAGAAGAGCTATGAAATTATAAACATAAAGGACCTCGCACGGTTTAATTCCGGGGAAACAGTAGACGCCAGTGCGTTGATAAAAAGTGGGTTAATAAAAAAAGAGGGTTCTATAAAACTTTTGGCCAATGGTGATATATCCTACCCCATTAACATAATAGTCACTAATGCAAGTCGGGCTGCAAAAGAAAAGATAGAATCTGCGGGCGGAAAGGTTGAGATAGCAAAGAGATGATTGGCGGTTTTCAAAATATAGCAAAAATTCCTGAGCTAAAGAGAAAGATAATCTTTTCTCTTTTGATGCTTGCGGTATACAGAGTTGGCTGCCATATACCAACACCGGGTATTGACTCGGCAGCGCTGGCAGCATTTTTTACTGCAAGCCAGGGAACCCTGTTTGGCCTGTTTGACATGTTTTCAGGCGGTGCATTGAGCAGGCTTTCGGTGATGGCATTGGGCATAATGCCTTATATTAGTGCGGCTATTATCCTTGAGCTTCTTACAGTGGTGGTCCCCTACCTGGAGAAGTTAAAGAAAGAGGGTGAAGCAGGCAGAAAAAAGATAACAAGGTATACCCGATATGGTACGGTAATTCTAAGCCTTATTCAGGGATTTGGCATATCAGTTGGACTGGAGAATATGACAAGTCCTTCAGGTGCCTTGATTGTTCCTTTAGGTGGCTGGGGATTCAGGCTCATGACCATGATAACGCTAACCGCCGGCACAACATTTCTGATGTGGCTTGGGGAGCAAATAACGGAGCGTGGTATTGGAAATGGGATTTCGTTGATAATTTTTTCCGGTATTGTAGCAAGGCTTCCACAGGGGGTTGGGAACACATTTCGTTTGATGGATACCGGGGAGATGAGTCCCTTTTTTGGTATCCTGCTTATCGCATTTATGGTCGTCGTCGTTGGGTTTATCGTGTTTGTAGAAAGGGGCCAAAGAAGGGTACCTGTTCAGTATGCTAAGAGAATTATAGGAAGAAAGATGTATGGTGGGCAGAGCACCCATCTACCAATGAAGGTCAATACAGCAGGCGTTATACCGCCGATATTTGCCTCTTCCATCATCATGTTTCCAGCTACAATAGCGAGTTTCTTAAATGTGAAGCAGATTGAATGGCTTCAGTCCATTGTTGATTCATTGGCACCGGGAAGGCTTTTGTATTCATTGCTTTATGTAGGTTTTATCATATTTTTCTGTTATTTTTATACGGCTATACATTTTAATCCCACTGAGGTGGCGGACAATATGAAAAAATACGGAGGGTTTGTTCCCGGAATTAGGCCTGGAAAGAGTACTGCCGAATATATTGACCGTGTTCTAACTCGGATAACATTCAGTGGCGCTATATATGTCTCCGCCATATGTATTCTACCGGAGATTCTTATATACCGGTTAAATGTACCCTTTTACTTTGGGGGTACAGCCCTGTTAATAGTTGTGGGTGTTGGGATGGATACCATTAACCAGATAGAGAGCCACTTGTTGACGAGAAATTACGAAGGCTTCATGAAAAAAGGCCTGGGAAGGATGAGATAGATTATGAAGGTACGGGCTTCTGTAAAGAAAAGATGTAAGAATTGCAAGATTATTAAAAGAAGGGGTGTAGTCAGGGTAATATGTGATAACCCAAGACACAAGCAAAGACAAGGTTAAACGTATCAGGCCCCCAATGCAGGTTTTGTTATGTGATATGCGGTTTTTAGTAACTACTTCATAAGAGTTTCTCTGAGATGATTTTTTATAAAGGTTAAAGGAAACCTCTTTTGAAAGGTTACTATTTTGTGAGGGCATATAGATTGAAACTTTTGACCTTGTACGTGTTGCAGGATAGTTATTTTTTAAATTCTTAAGGAGTATGCATGACCAGAATTGCCGGCATAGATTTACCGAAAGGGAAAAGAATAGAGATAGCGCTGACTTATATATACGGCATTGGCAGAAATAATTCTCGTAGTATTCTTGAGGAAGCAGGTATAAATTTTGATAGAAAATCAGACGAGTTGGGCGAAGAAGATGTCTCAAAGATAAGAAAGGTTATTGATGAATCTTATCCAGTAGAGGGTGATCTGAGACGAGAAGTATCCATGAATATAAAGAGACTCATGGACATGGGTTCTTATAAGGGTTTGAGACACCGAAAGGGCCTTCCTCTGAGGGGGCAGAGAACTCATACGAATGCGAGAACGAGAAAGGGACCAAGGCGTATGATAGGAGGCAGGCGGAAGTGATAATTTTATGGAGGCATAATGGCCAAGGGAACAGGTAAATCCGGCAAGGCAAGAAAGGAAAAGAGGGTTGTTCTAAATGGTATTGTACATATTCAATCTACCTTTAATAATACAATTGTAACAATAACAGATATGAATGGAAATGTTATAAGCTCATCTAGCCCTGGACAGGTAGGCTTTAAAGGATCGAGAAAGAGTACGCCATTTGCTGCGCAACTCGCTGCAAAGGATGCGTTAAATAAGGCAATGTCCATGGGGCTAAAGACAGCTGAGGTGCGTATTAAGGGCCCCGGGGTAGGACGTGAATCCGCCTTGCGGGCCCTTCAGGTTGATGGATTTAGCGTAACTGTCATAAGGGATGTTACCCCTATTCCGCACAATGGGTGCAGACCTCCTAAAAGGAGAAGAGTTTAAGGGAATTTTACATTAGAGATTTCAGGGGGGTTATTGAGGGCTAAAAAAGACTGCATTATGTGAACCCTTAATGCCTAAAATATTTTATTAAAAGTAATAAAAGGACTTAAATTTACATGACATTCAGGAGGAAGGCTATTGGCTCGATATGTTGATGCTGCATGCAGACTATGCAGGAGGGAAAACCTAAAACTTTTTCTAAAGGGCGACAGATGTTACACAGATAAATGTGCCTTTGAAAGGCGAGGCTATGCACCTGGACAGCACGGGCAAAGAAGGGGGAGAAAGTTATCAGATTATGGCATTCAATTGAGGGAAAAACAAAAGGCAAAGAGAATCTACGGCATTTTAGAAAGACAGTTCAGGAGATACTATATAAAGGCAGACAGACAAAAGGGCATTACAGGGACAAATCTGCTGGTACTTTTAGAAAGAAGGCTGGATAACATCGTGTATCGAATGGGCTTTTCCTCTTCAAGGAGACAGGCCAGGCAGCTTGTCAGACATAATCATGTAATGGTTAATGGGGAAAAGGTTAATGTACCCTCTTACCTCGTAAAGGTTGGTGATTCCGTGGAGGTTAAAGAGGCAAGCCGTAAGATACCGGTAATTATAGAGTCAATGGAGACCTTTGTGAGAAGGGAAAAATCGCCTTGGTTGGAGGTTGATTCAGATAATTATCGTGGTGTTTTAAAGGCACTGCCTAATAGAGAGGAATTAACCATGCCAATTAACGAACAGTTAATAGTTGAACTGTACTCAAAATAACCGGATAGAAAATCTCGATAGTATTAACGTAAGGCTTAAGACGATTTTCTCCCATGCATGCTTTGGTTATTGATTATTCTGGCTGCCTTAATCATCCATCATCGATAATATTTTTTCTTGCATGGCACTTTAAACTATAAGTTCTTTTTGTGGTGGTTTATACATGAAAAAGCAAATTCAAAAAAATTGGAGAGAGCTAATAAAACCAAACGCCGTGGAAATCGATAGGGCGACATTTTCTGACTTTTACGGAAAGTTCACCTGCCAACCTTTGGAAAGGGGCTTTGGGCTAACGCTTGGTAATGCCCTTAGAAGGATTCTTTTGTCATCCCTTCAGGGGGCCTCTATTGTATCGGTTAAATTTGATGGTGTCCCCCATGAATTTTCTACCATCTCCGGCGTCAAGGAAGATACAGCGGAAATAATTCTCAATATAAAAGAGGTTAATGTTAGTATCCCAGGAGAGGAAGAAGAGGTTAAGGTCTATTTGGATATTTCTGGAGAGAAGATAGTAAAGGCCGGGGATATGGTAACAGAAGATAAAGTTGTTATTATGAATCCGGGTCAGTATATTGCAACCTTAAACAAAGATGCGGAGTTACATGCTGAGATGGTTGTTAGAACCGGCAAGGGCTATGTGCCTGCAGAGAAAAGCGAGGAAATTGGCTTTATACCTATAGACGCCCTTTACTCACCTATAAGAAAGGCCAGTTACATTGTAGGCAATGCAAGGGTAGGGCAAAGGACTGACTATGATAAGTTAACCTTAGAGATATGGACGAATGGAACAGTTAATCCCCAGGATGCCCTGACATATGCGGCAAAAATTCTGAAGGAACAGACGGCCCCGTTTATAAATCTTGATGAGGAATTAGAGCAGGAAATAGAAGAGGAGGAGAAAAAGGAGGAGGAGAAAAAGGAGGAGAAACAGATAAATGAAAACCTCTTTAAACCGGTGAGTGAACTTGAATTATCCGTGAGATCTTCCAATTGCCTCAAGAATGCTAACATAAAACACATATACACCTTAGTTCAAAAGACTGAGGGCGAGATGTTAAAGACCAAGAATTTTGGCAGGAAGTCCCTCAATGAGATAAAGGGAATTCTTGAGGAAATGGGCCTCCACTTTGGTATGGAATTGGATGATATACCCCTTGATAAGCATTTAGAACAAAGCCAAGAAAATAATAAGGACATTGAGCAATGAGGCATAGAAAGGCAGGCAAAAAATTAGGACGTGACTCAAGCCACAGAAGGGCTGTGTTGAGAAACATGGTTACCTCTCTCTTTAGACATGAGGAAATCTCAACTACACTGGCAAAGGCAAAGGTGCTTCAGCCTATTGCGGATAAAATGATTACCCTGGCAAAAAGGGGGGACCTTCATGCAAGGCGGCAGGTGCTTTCTTACGTGCTGGACAAAACAATTGCACACAAGCTATTTGATGAGCTGAAGGGCCGTCTTTCAGACAGACAGGGTGGATACAGCAGAATTTTGAGAGCAGGAAATCGCAAGGGCGATAATGCTCCGGTAGCGATTCTCCAGTTACTGCTTGCTGGCGAGGGTAAGAAATCAAAAAAGACACCAAAAAAGGATATAAAAGCTAAAAAGACCACTAAAAAGAAAAAGACGGACGAAAAAACCGAAGGTGCTGAAAAAGAGGCAGTTAAAGAGGATAACAAGGAGGAGGCGAATAAAGAGTCTTGAAACATAGATAGCATTAAACATTGCGTTTTCATTGACCCCTCGATTCTTTTAAACCCCTTTTGTATGTAAAAGGGGTTTTTTATTGGATATGTCAATTACTGATACCCGGCGAGGCATTATTCGGCACCGAGTTCACAGAGATTTATCTTTTGTAATTATCCGTGTGCGGAGCCCGTGTGTATCCGTGTCCAAATTTAGCCGCGGATTTACGTGGATATACACAGATAAGAGTTATATGTTTTTTAGTTTTAATGGAATACGTTTGCGCCGGAGAAGTGAGATGTACCCTGAAGTCCCAGGAATTATAGCTAAACCTTAAACCTTGAACATTAAACATTGAACATCGAACATCGAACATTAAACATTGAACATTGAACATCGAACATCGAAAATTAAACATTAACCTGGATTTACCCTGAGGCCCACGTAGTATTACTGATCACTAATCCCTGACCTCTGATATCTGATCCCTGAAAATCCGAGGGCGAAGGGAAATCTCTTTTTCGATACGGCGCAATCCACTCAGGCCTTGTGTCTATAATCCATCTATGGTTCCTATTCTATGCAACGCTAAGCAGACCCGTGTATCTTTTATGGTAGAGAGATGAGAGGGTGAGGGTTACATCGTGCTCCAGCAGAATACTTACTGTTATCTGCGCCCCATGGTAATGATGGAGTACGTTTGCGCCTGAGAAGTGAGATTTACCCTGAGGCCCAGCAATTATCAGTAAACATTAGACATCGAAAATCGAAAATCGAAAATTAAACATTAACCTGGACTTACCCTGAGGCCCATGTATTATTGCACTAAATTGATCCCTCATCTCTGATCCCTACTTCTTATCCCAAAATATAGGCAATTTATAGCTTACAGTATCTTATAAAGAAATTTTCTTATCCTGCGATAGCTCCTCTTAAGCAGCATTGAGCCTTTTTCTATAAAGGTCACCCTGGAATATTGCCTGTCTTCATCGATAATATCCTCAAACCTCTTGCCATACTTCAACTTAATCCATGCATTA
>CAYMVB010000220.1:0-2854 GCA_964393665.1 uncultured Desulfobacteraceae bacterium
ATAAACCCAGGATCTAATAAGGTTATGGGCATAGATGCATATCCATCAATTAAAGATTATAAGGGAGAGATAGATCTGGCAATTGTAGTTTTGCCGGCAAGATTGGTGCCTGATATATTCAACGAGTGCGTGGATAAGGGCGTAAAGGGTAGTGTTTTGATTACCGCAGGTTTTAAAGAAATCGATGATCCTTCCGGGGCATATCTCCATATAGAAACAGCAAATATTGTAAACAGTGCAGGTATACCGGTCATTGGACCCAATACCTTTGGTATGGTTAATCTCAATGGGAATCTCAATGCATCATTTACACCCGAGTTTTCCAACCTGAAGAAGGGCAACATATGTCTTGTTAGTCAGAGCGGGGGAATATCTCATCTACTTGGATTCATGGCTATGGGCTTAAATATTGGTTTCAGCAAGATTATCGGATTGGGCAATCGGCTCAATATAGACTTTGATCATATGATAGATTACCTTATGTCTGACCCGGACACAAAGGTAATAACCCTTTACATAGAGGGTATCGATAACATAAGGGGACTCATTGATTCCGCCCGAAAAAACCGTGGTCAAAAACCAATCATTGCCTATAAAACAGGTAAGGGAAAAATTGGAAATCAGGCATCAATGTCGCATACAGGCTCTATGGCCGGAAGACATGAGCTTTACCGCTCTGCGTTTGATCAGGCTGGCATATTGAGCATTGACAACACAGAAACTCTTTTAGATACAGCAAAGGCACTGTCTGTCTGCCCTTTACCTGAAGGACCTTGCATAGCTGTTCTTTCAGGGCAGGCAGGCCCCTCAATGGCAGCTTGTGATTTATTAGAGTCAGAGGGCCTGAAAATTGATAGTTTTACCGGAAAGACTCAGGAGAAAATCAATGAATTGCTCCCACCATTGGCACTGAGGACAAACCCTGTGGATATGGGACCGGCCTGGTATGATTCAGTTGCAATACAGGGGATTATAAAAGCGGTAATGAATGATGAGAATATACATGGAATAATCTTCCTGATGATGTTTGCCTCAGCAAACGTAGATGCCCTAAAAGGGATAAAAGAAACCCTGATACAATGGCAGCAAAAAAAGCCTGTTATTAGTTGTATACTTTCACCCCCAACGATATGGGATGAAGAAATTAATGAGCTTGAAGCAAAGAGGGGCATCGTTAATTACCCAACACCCGAAAGGGCTGCGAAGGCCATGGCAAATCTATGGAAATATGCAATAATTAAATAGATGATTACACGAAATTGATAACTATTGGAGGGTATTGATGGAAATTATAAAGAATGCATTAGAGGAAGGCCGAACCGTTCTATCAGAGCATGAGTCCAAAGAGGTTTTGGCATATTATCAGATACCTGTGAGCAGGGAAATACTGATAGATAATACCGAAGCGCTTATGGAGGCAGTACAAGAAATAGGCTACCCAGTTGTCCTCAAGGCCTGCTCTTCTGAGATCTCCCATAAGACAGAAAAAGGGTTGATATATTTGGATATAAGAAATGATAATGAGGCCAAAAACGCCTTTGAGAAAATCAAAAAGGATATCGGTAGCCTAAAAGGTTCTGTTCTTGTTCAAGAAATGATTAAGGGGCAAAGAGAACTTGTTATAGGTTTAACCCGTGATCCCCAATTTGGACCATGTGTCATGTTTGGGCTTGGCGGGATTTTTACCGAAATACTTAAAGATATATCCTTCCGCCTTGCACCTCTTGAAAAAAGGGATGCCCTTGAGATGATGCAAGATATTAAAGGGCATAAGATTTTAGACGCAGTTCGCGGGATGGAGCCTGCCGATAAAGAGGTGCTTGTTGATATACTAATCAATGTCGGTAAAATTGGATTAGAAAATGAAGAGGTAAAGGAAATCGATATTAATCCTGTGATCCTTTCAGGAGGCAAACCTGTTGCAGCAGATGCCTTAATTATATTAGAAAAACCCAACGTGTAATATCTTATAAATCCACCTTGTGTTTTGCCCATCATCAGAAAGGCCGATGGGCAAAACAAATAAACCTCTGTGAACTTTGTGGGTCGGTGGTGAAAAATCCCTTTCTTACAAAGACCCCCTATATGAGAAATACCGCAATAGTTACCAATTACGAAACAAACAAGGGAAGCCGGCAGTTCATCATGCCACTATTAACACTCTCATGGCAATCGAAAAGCATCTATCTTTGTCAGCGCAACATTCCTCAAAGAAATCTACTTACAGTATTTTAACGCCTCAATACATAACCTTTAAGCCTGCCAAACTGGGGTATTTGATAAAGCATAATTAGGAAAAGAACAAGTATTCCAACTAAATCAGTCCTGTATTCCGGAACAATAAGGCTTATGGAGGCCCCAAATAATATGAGCCTGAGTAATAAAGGCAATTTCCGCCCCATATAATTTTGCAACGAGCACGAAAGGGCATATACACCAAGTAATGCAGTCAAAGACACCCATATAATCTCCCAAAAACTCCCTACCATCAAAAGAGCGTTATTATAAACAAAGATGTATGGGAGAATAAAGATTACTAAAACAAGCCGGCAGGCACTAAAGGCTGTCTTCATCATTGGGGAATCAGCAATTCCTGCCGCAACAAATGCATCTGGTGCCATTGGAGGTGTAATACCAGCAATAGTCCCAAAGTAAAACACAAAAAGATGTGCGGCAAGCGGGTAAACACCTACTTTTACAAGTGCGGGCACTACTAAAATTGCCAGGATAATATAAGCAGCAACAGGAGGCACTCCCATACCAAGAATAATGGAGGCAATCATCGTCATAAAGAGAAGCAAAAAGAGACTTCCATGAGATAGCTCAATCAGGATGGAAGACATCATAAGGCCCA
>CAYMVB010000221.1:0-15635 GCA_964393665.1 uncultured Desulfobacteraceae bacterium
CAATCACAAGGCGTGGGCACGCATCAAATTTACCGATTTTTGCTCAAGGCTGATTTCGGTAAAAATAGCTGATGGGCTTACTGACATAACAAGAGACAATGTGGACAGCATCAGGTAAAAATACTTATTTATTTATCCCTGACACCGTTACTTGTCCTATTCTTTATATGATACCAGGCATCTGGATATTATACTCTTAATGGACGTGACATAAGGGATTATATGGTAGATACGTTCAGCGTACAAGAGCTAAGAGGAGATTTGACCCTAGATCTCTATTACGACAGAATATTAGTAATGATGAGCCCTAAATTATATTATTAACAATAACCAAAAATATGCTATTTTAGCTGATGTATAAAAGTTATACAAAGGTAACTACAGGAGTTACTTTTTATGAATAAAAATACTATAAGCGCATTAAACCAAAAAGAGGCTGAAATTGTTGCCCGGCTATCTTATGAGGAAAAGGATATTGTAACGGCGCAAGAACTGGATTCCTTTTTACCGGGAGATTTTACTTATCGAAAACAGCTGGTTTATAACCTGAAAAAGAAAGGAATCCTGAAACCCGTTAAAAGGGGAGTTTATATCTATGTTCCTTTAGAGTCTGTGCCAACCGGCCGCAGGGTGAGTGAGTTTTTAATCCCGCCAATATTCTTTCACCAGGATAATTATTATATCGGTTATTCAACCATGTTTAATTACTATGGTTTTACTGATCAGCAGTTTCAAATTGATTATGTGCCTAATACCACTCGTTGTATGAAAAAGACTATAGCTGGGGTGTCTTTCAAATTTGTAAAAATACCTTACAGTAGATTTTATGGGTTAGAAAAAATAAACATAAAAGGAAAAGAAATCATTGTCAGCTCAAAAGAGAGGACTTTGATCGATCTTATTTATTTTAATCGCCCCGTTGGAGGTATTACAACAGCTGGTAAAATCTTAAATCGATTTATCATGGAAAAGAAGTGTGATGTCAAAAAATTAATAGAATATGCAGTTACATTTCCAGGAGTTAAAACGAAAAAGGTGATTGGTTTTAATCTTGAGCTGGCCGGCGTTTCAGACAATATGTTAAAACCATTAGAAAAAAGCGTGGAGAATACTTCGCTTATCTCTTTATCGGATTCTCGTAAACGTTCTATCAATAAGCGATGGAAAATTATTACTAATGATACACAGAGATAAAGATAAATTTTCTAAATTAGTTGATCGCATTGCTTCCCTAACGGGATTTTATGCCCCATTGATGGAAAAGGACTATTATCTAACGCTCTTTCTCTCGAAAATCAATGAGCTTTCAGATAACTTGATTTTCAAAGGAGGGACCTGTCTCAATAAGGTTTATTATTCCTATTACCGCTTGAGTGAGGATTTGGACTTTAGCATGCGTCTTCCTGATTACACTACTACACGCGGCAACAGACGCACATGCATTCAGCCCGTAAAAGACAATATTGAAGAATTTGCCAATCAATTTGATATGAAGATTGAGGGGGCAGAAAACGCAGGAAGAAATGTATCGAAGCAATATGTTTATTATCTTGTATATGATTCAGTGCTTTTGCCGTCACAGCAAACAATAAAGTTTGAAGTTGGCTTAAGGTATAATCCAATTTTAAAACCACAGCTCAAAGATGTTCAGCACAAGTTTCATAATCCCTTTTCAGGTGAGACATCATTAAGCAATTAGCCCATGTCTCGGATGTTCAGCTCAGCTCAAGTTGAATGTGCCAACTCTCCCGTTTGACTCTTACGCAGTCGTCGGATTTAGAAGAAGTCCTCCATTTCACCTAATGGTTAGGTTACGAAGAAAGCCCGAAGTATCTGTTGAAAAGCTCTTCGGACAACCGTGCACCTTCTTGTGTCAGTAATACTGACTTGGCCTTGCTCTTTGGGTTTCCGATATAGCCCTTTTCATGAAGGCGGTTCATCGCTTCCCAGTCCATGCCCTTCCACGCCCTGGTTCCTTGTTCATGAGTGGTCAGGTAGAGCAGTGCGAGCACCACCTCATCAATCTTATCTTTATCGTATTCCATGGCTTGATCCTTTATATATTCACATAAATCAAAAGGAGCCTTGCTCCTCTTTACATTACTTTCAATCCTCAGAGGAAAATCGGGGTCACACTTGAACTTACCCGTAAGGCGCTCCCGTAATCAGGTCACGTCAAGTTTTGCCAGAATCAAATAGGGTGCTGGCTTCCTTTACCTCCCTGCATTTATTACGTCATAACTCCCTGATTGCAAGTGCCTTATATTCGCTCATGAGGCCTTCATCGGCAAAGCTGAAGTAGCGGTTGTCCCCAATAATGATATGATCAAACAGGCTGATGCCTGTAGCCCTGGCCGCCATCATCAGGCTTTTTGTAAATCTCTTATCAGCGTCACTCGGGTTTACAGAGCCGGATGGATGGTTGTGGGAGACTATAATTGAGGGGGCGTTGTAGCGTATTGCCATCTGGATGATATCGCGAATATAAGGGTTTGCCTGATCAACGGTACCGTGTTCTATATCCATAACCTCTGAAACGACATTTCGCCTGTCAAGGAGGAGCAACACAAACCGCTCTTTATTTAACCGCCCCATCCGGGGCATCAGAAAGCCCACCACATCAGCAGATGATCTAACAGGCCCTTCCAGGGCCTTCTCCTCGCTGAGCATTCTCCTTCCCAGCTCAACTGCCGCCTTTATCTGGGCAATTTTCGCATTTTTAAGTCCCACGATCTTTTTGAACTCAGATATATCCACGCCACTCATTGCCCTGAGGGATTTGAATCGATGGAGCAATTCTCTGCCAATATCGACAGCGCTTTTGCCTGGTGCACCGGTTCTGATCATGATGGCCAAAAGCTCTGCGTTGCTCAGGGCATGCTCGCCATATTTGAGCAGCTTTTCCCGGGGCCGGTCATCTTCCGACCATTCCCGAATTGGTATTGGATATTTGGCTTGCTTTTTTTTCATTTGTATATATGAGAACCGCCCACTCCCTCACAATCTCGCCATGCGGAACTCAGGGTCATTTAAGGCACAGAGGCACAGAGTACGCTAAGGTTGGTAATCATTCATTAACATAGCCATAAAAAAACTCCACTAATCCTGCATTAGTGGAGTTTTTATAAAACTTATGCTGGAAGTGCACATCAAAGCCTTTTTCCTCCCTGTAATGAATTCAATATAAACCATGGTTACCCTATTCTTATGTTCCCATTTTGTCAAGGAAAGAAGGTGTCAAATTTTTATCACTATGCCGTCAAATATTTTTCACATGAGCTGTACGGTCAACCCGAGTTCTTTGCTACTGTTGTCTATAGTAACCTTATCGCCCCCTTAAGCCCTTCTTCTTGCTTTTTAAGAAGCAAACGGTGGCATATATATTGCATTAAATATCCAAATTACTCAAATTTATTCGACATTTTTTAGCCATACGTAAAAATTAGCATTTGAACACGTGATGAGATTTCAGGAAGCGCATGTTCCTCTTACATTATGTTATATACATGTGACATGCAAGCCTGTGTATCTGGCAAGCCACTGTTTGGCATACATAAATTTTGTTCAGTTTTTTTAATAGTATAGCGTGGTGTCCCTTTAATAAAATTTTTAGCGATTTGATAAGGACTTAAGGCTTGGAGCCCAATTATCAAAGGAGCGGCGCTTTTATAAAAGGGCTTCTGCACTGAAAACGGAGGCTTTGAAATGAGAAAATTGAAACTAAAAAACAAGCTAATTTTAACCTCTCTTATCATGTCTGTTTTTGTCATGATCTCCTCTACGGTGGTAGTTTCCATTATTGTCAGGCAGCAGAGCGAACATACATCCAATGACCAGATCCAAAAGGCCCTGAATGTTGTCAAAAACGACTTATCGGACAAAGAGGAAAAGATTTTAAAGGACGTCCGACAAATGGCTACAGCGGATGATCTCGGTTCATCGCTTAAGTTTTTAATGGATAACAAAGCTAATGATAACGCCATAATAACAAAAAACACCTACCAGGAAATCACCAGTAATATTCATCAGGTGAGTATGACCGGCGGCATATGGAAGACATATGTATATGATATCACCGGGGACCTGATCTCCTTTTCGATTAAGAAAGAGGGTAATAGTTTTCTCATGGGGCATACCTCAAGCGGAGCACATACCTCTTTTAAATATGCCGTGTTTAAACAGGGCGAAATGCTGCAAACTGAATCCTGGCAAAAAGCCAGCGAGTCTCCGGATACATCAATTGAGTTAAAATTCAAGAATAAAATACCGAATGAAGAAAAATTGTTTTTTGAGCAGTCTGGCAAAAACCTGTGCCTTGTTGCATTGGTGCCTGCCATAGGCACTGACTATGAGGAAGGCACGGGAAATCCTATCAAACGTCAATTTGGGTTTGTAGCAGCATTTCTTAAGATCGATAAGGCCTTTGCCGCCAAGATGTCTGGATTAACAGGCATGAACGTCAATATCTTTTTACATGACACGTTGATTATCGGAGATATCCAGGCATATAACAAACTAGATTTAGGTACTATCAAAGAAGGCGCAAATGCCGATCTTTCAAAGCATGAAATAGCCTTAAACGATATAGAAGTCTCAGAAAAAGGTTACTTTCAGGGTATATTGCCGCTTCGCGGTGAATCAGCAATGATTGGTGCGGTGGCAACACTTTTATCAAAGGATATTGTACATAATAATACCTGGCAGATTATACAGCTTCTGGTTCTGGTTTTTATAGGATGTCTTCTGCTGATTATCCCCTCAGCCATTTTCTTCTCTAACTCCCTTGCCAAACCCATCAACCGTATTATTGATGAGCTTAATGATACAGCCGAACAGGTATATCATGCCTCCACCCTGGTTTCCGGTTCAAGCCGTCAGCTTGCAGAGGGTGCCTCCAGGCAGGCGTCATCTTTAGAAGAAACATCTGCCTCCCTTGATGAAATGTCATCTATGACCAGCCATAATGCGGAAAACGCAAAACAGGCAAACACCTATAGCGCTGAAGGCGTTGATAATCTAAAAAATGCCAATAGCACCATGAAGGCCCTGATAGAATCTATGGGAGATATTTCTGCGGCAAGCAGCAATGTAACAAAAATCATCAAAACAATCGATCAAATTGCCTTCCAGACCAATCTGCTTGCATTAAATGCGGCCGTAGAGGCAGCCCGTGCAGGAGAGGCCGGCGCAGGATTCGCAGTGGTGGCGGATGAGGTTCGCAACCTTGCCCTGCGAGTGGCAGAGGCATCTAAAAACACCCAGGGCATGATGAAGGAGATTATTGAGAATATCGATAATGGTTCAGGGCTGGTCAAGGAAACCGATGACAGGTATCGCATCGTTGCCGTGGGAGTTCAGAAGATAAAGGAGCTGATCGATGAAATATCCTCTGCCAGCAATGAACAAGCCCAGGGAATCAACCAGATAAATACCGCCATTGCAGAGATGGATAAGATAACCCAGATGAATGCTTCAAATGCTGAAGAATCTGCCGATGCGTCTGCAGAGCTTAATGGGTACTCGGCAAATATGGACAGAATAGTAGCTGAATTGATACCTTTGATCAGGGGAAATGGTAAAAGCGCACACATAAAAGCCAAAAGGTCTATGGAAGACAAGGAACGACTGATCGAGCAGCCCACGAAACAAAAACAGCCCGTTCAAAAGGCCAAGAATGCCTCCATGTTACCAAGTCCCGACAAAAAGCAGCTTATAAACGGAAAAGAAACCTTTTCTTAGCCATAGCCTCCAGATATTAGATGGATAGCCTCGGGCTAACCGCGCCGGTTTATTGTTTTTGAACAATAAGCAGGTAAAAACCTGCCATGCGATCCTAACCTTTGTTACCAGCAGGGGCACAAAATTTTCTTCTAAAGACAATAGCTTGATAAAATTTCAAGCTTGACCCAAAAAAATAATTTTTCTATAATAAAAATCAAAAAATGCTATACTATGAATATCTGCTTCTAACACCATTTTCAAAATGTTACCTTATTATTAACCCTTTTAGAAGGAACCTGGTCTTATTTGAAGCTATATCAATAGGCTCATAGTAAAGAAGGTTTTCATTCTATTGGTTTTATTCATCGATTTTTATTAAAAGGAGACGGTCAATGATCCCTAAAATTAGAAGAATTCTTTACGCCACGGATCTTTCAGCTGGTTCTATTTATGCCTTTCGATACGCGGTTAATTCAGCGGAGCATCATGACGCCAAGATAGTTATGCTACATGTATTAGAAAAGCTATCCAGCACAGCAAAGGCTATTATCGCAAATACACTTTATGAGGAGCAGGCTAAAAAGCTTGCGGATGAAAAGCTGGCCGGTGCAAAAAACCTTATTGTAGAAGGACTAAAGAATTTTCGCGATAAAGAGTTGCAAGATAATCCTGAGGCCATAAAAAGAGTTGAGTCTATCGAGGTAGTTGAGGGATATCCTGCAGAGGAAATACTCAAAAAGGCCGATGAACTTAATTGCGATATTGTCATAATGGGGACACATGGAAAAGGTATCATCAGCCACACATTTCTGGGCAGTGTTGCCGAAAGGGTTTTAAGGCGTATCAGGAAGCCGGTCTTTATAATCCCATTACCAAAAGGCGAGGCAAATATAAATATACCTGAGATGTAGGATAAGCCCCTTAATCTATCCTTTAAAAGTATGATAGCCTATGAGAGGCTCGGGAAATTCCTCGCGCTCTTTGATATTCTTTTATCATTTATGAGCCTCTTCAAGGGTAATCCTTCTAAGCTCGCTCTCCACAAAATCAATATGCCTTCTTGCCTCCTTGCCGGCCATCTTAGAATTCCTGTCCTTGATTGCCTCGAACAGTTTAATGTGTTGACTACAAATCAACTCCCTGTTTCCTTCTTTTTTAAATATTCTCTCCCTTGCTATTCTCTGAGTATTCCATAGGAGATTGTAACAGAATGCCATCAAATGCGATAAAACGGTATTGTGTGCGGCTATTGAGATAGCAACATGAAAATCTGCGTCAGTCTTTGCATCATTCCTGCCATTTTTTAAATTTTCCTGATCTTGATATAAAATAATTCTCAGTCTTTCTATATCTTCACCGGTGGCCTTTTCAGCAGCCTTTGATGCCGCCCATGCCTCGAGTTCCCTTCTGATATCCAGAAGCTCAAAGACCTTGCCAATATCGTCCTCTAAAAGGATGCTCAGAGGGTCTTCGAGGGACTTTGAAGCAACAGATTTAACTATGATCTTGCTCCTTGGTTTTATCTCAATAAAGCCCATGGCCTGGAGAACGTTTAGTGCTTCTCTCAAGGGTGGTCGACTTACCCCGATTGACTCTGCGATAACCCTCTCTGAGGGCAATTCATCGCCTTGTTTGATCTCCCCCCTGGCCAGCATCTCTTTAAACTGTTCAATTATATCATCAGAAATTTTTCTTGGTGAAATTTTTTTAAACACACGAACTGTTCCCCATTATCTGAAATGGTTAAAGGCTTGTTTGTTCGAATTAACATAAGCCCATTTCTATGTAAAACTTTTTTACTGTATAAATATTTTTCTTGACATGACTTGGTATATATGTATATTGATAATACCAGTTTTAATGATCTCTGTCAACTTGTTTTTTCAGCTATGCGATTTTTTTGGACATAAGATGTGCTGGTCTAATTTTACTACCATATTCTCTTCTCATTGAGGGAGATATTCTTGGCTTAAACCCTGCGCAGAAGCAAACCACCTGATAAAAGGTATCTGTAAGTCCGTACATAAAAACATGAAACCTTATAGTATAGAGGGATACAATGGATATAAAAGAACCGGAGATAACAAAAGATGAAATACTCATACTAAACGATGAACATTTTAATAGTGACAATGTGTGCCTTGTCAGTGGTGCAGGTACAGGCATAGGCAGGGCAGTGGCTATTTCAGCGGCAGCCAACAAATTAACAATTGTGGGACTGGATATTAATGAGGAAGAAGGCAAAAAAACACAGGCGCTAGCCCAAAAAATGGGCGGACACATGGTCTTCATTAAAACTGACCTCGCAAAGGATGAGGACATAGAGCACGCTATAGGGGAGGCAGCAAAGCATGGCTCTATAAGATATGTGGCAAATATTGCGGGTATTCAGCATATTGATTCCATAGAGAATTTTCCCATGGAGAAGTATGACCTGATGGAACGAATTATGCTGCGTGCTCCATTTTATATCTCCAAACTAACCATACCACACATGAAAAAGAATGCCGATGGAGTTGGTGTTATAGGAAATATGGCCTCGGTCCATGCCCATATTTGTACGCTAAACAAGCCTGTGTATAATATTACAAAATTCGGCTTACGGGCGTTGTCTCAATCAATATCCGCAGAAGGGGAGGGGAAAATACGCTCCTTTTCTGTTAGCACAGGATTTATAAAAACGCCACTTGCCTTAAATCAAGTTCCCTCGCAGGCTGAACAAAGAGGCATAACCCCTGAACAGGTTATCACCGACATTATGTTGGGAAAATCTCGAATCAAGGAAATGATGACCCCTATTGATGTAGCAAACCTGTTTCTGTTTGGTTTTTCTAATTTTTCAAAGTACCTCATTGGAGGTGATCTCTTGTTCGATGGAGGTATGGTGCTTACCTATTAAAGGCCGGTAAAACTAAAAATTTCTATCATAGAAAATCTAAAAAGGGGCATTAAGGAATTAGTAATGAAGACCGAATTACTTTGTGGTGAAAAGAAAGTTGGAATTGAGCTTCCATCTTCAACGACTATTCTTGAGATGAAAAAACTTGAAGCACTTCCCAATCCTGAGGATGCGGTGCATGACGCCCTTAACCACCCCATGAAAAGCCCTCCCTTGGAAGACTTAGCCCGCAACAGAAAAAATGCCTGTGTAGTTATCTCCGATTTTACCAGACCTGTGCCCAACAAGATAATCCTGCCCCCGCTGCTACAGGCCCTTGAGAAAAGTGGGGTAAGCAGAGAAAACATCACCATCCTAATCGCAACGGGCATGCATCGTCCAAACCTTGGCGAGGAACTGATATCTCTGGTGGGCAAGGATATAGTCGATAATTATACTATTATAAATCACTACTGCCGGAGGAAAGAGGAATACCGAAAAATCGACGAGATAGAAGGCGCGCCTATTGAGATAAACAAGTACTATCTTGATGCAGATCTCAAAATATTGACAGGCTTAATAGAACCACATTTTTATGCAGGCTATTCAGGGGGGAGAAAGGCTATTTTACCAGGCATCTCAAGCTTTGAAACAATGAAGTTTATGCATTCGTACAAGATGATAGACAACCCTGATGTTACAAATTTAATGTTAGACCAAAACCCCTTCCACAAATACGGAATCAGGGTAGCGGAATTGGCTGGAGCAGATTTTATCTTAAATGTTGTAATCAATAAGGAAAGACAGATCGCCGGGGTCTTTGCTGGTCATTACGACCATGCCCATTTAGCCGGATGTGAAATGGTTTACAAACATTCAGCGGTCAAATTACCTAAAAGATTTGACATGGTAATAACCTCGGGCGGCGGCTATCCATTAGATGCTACGTTTTATCAGGTCAGCAAGGCCCTTGTCTGTGCCAAGGATGTTCTAAGCAAGGGAGGAATCATCGTGGTTTTAGCAGAATGCAGGGAGGGGCTCGGCGGCAAGGAATTTTCCTCCATATTACGCACTGTGTCAAGTCCTCAAGAATTTTTTAAAGACTATTCTGACCCCAACGATTTCGTAATAGATCAGTGGTGCGCGCAGAGTATTTATCAGACGATAGATCATGCCGGAGAACTCTATATATACAGTGACGGCCTACCCTTAGAGGATGTAAAAAGCATGGGTGCTGTGAAGATTGACAATGTGCAAAAAACCATAGATGAACTGCTCACAGAAAAAAAGAATGTGGTTGCAATTCCAGATGGCCCATACGTAGTAGGAATTGCTGATTAGGGTTAAGCATGACCGAAACAGGACAAATTATCGTTGGCATCATATTTGTTATAATCATATTTATTCTTACCCGGATAGGGATTGGTTATCGGATACGACAGACAGCTACATACATCATCAAGGACCTGGAAAGACAGGAGGCCTTTAACCCTGATTCCGCAGTGGAACTCCCCTATGCGGAACCTCAATATTTTAGAATCGGCATGAGAGACTTTAAGCCCAAGGCCTTGCAGTCTCTTATCCAGGGGGAGATTGTAGGCAAAATTGGTGACCGAAGGTATTATATCAAAAACCGGGTTACCATTTAGATATCGCAATTTACTGGGCATATATGTGTTATTTGAATTTCATGCTTTACAAGTGTTTTATGATTTGAGAGGGCATATGGAGTATTGTGGTAATTGGGCTTTTTGGGTTGCTTTGTTTTCTGCACCTGAACTTTGATGGTTATTTTTGGCCTGTTACACGAAGGTATCTATTTCATACGTGACGAGGCTTAACAAAAGCATTAGCCTGATACCAATATCATACCTTATTAAGAAAGGAGGTGATAGGTTTCAAACTTCAAAGGTTTTTCAAAACATTTCATAATCACGATTAACTAAATAAGGAGAAAAACGATGAAAAAGACTTTGTTGGTACTTTTCGCGCTTATAGTTACATGTAGTTTTGTAACGGCAGTTGCCACAAACACCTTTGCGCAACAGAAAAAGGCAAAGATAGAAAAATTTGGAGTAGACAAAAGAGGCCTTGAGTGGAAAGGAAAAAAATGGACCACATCAGATAAGAAATACACTATGCGTATCAGTGATCCATGGGGAGGACTGAACTTTGCTGAGATCACAAAGCACTTCTGTGACAGCGTAAGGGCTGCAAGCGGTGGAAGGCTTGACATCAAGTGGTTTCCTACCGGGGCAATCGTGCCTGCCATGGAAATTTTTGACGCCACAGCCAAGGGCACCCTTGATGCCTTTACTTCCTGGCCAGGCTACTGGAAGGGAAGAAACGAGGCCTTTGTAGCATTTGCCTCGGTGCCATTTGGCCTGGATGCGGAAGGCTATAATATATGGTATTACGAGCGCGGCGGAAAAGAGATTTTTGACGAACTTTATGGCCGTTTCGGCCTGGTTCCATTCTTCTGTGGCAACGTGGGGCAGGAATTGGGGCTCCATTCAAACAAAAAGGCTACCACAATGGCTGACTTCAAAGGCATGAGAATAAGGACGCCTGGATGGTACATGGATATCCTCACCATACTCGGCGCTTCCGTAACTCCTCTGCCGGGATCGGAAATTTACGTGGCCCTGGAAAGGGGCGTAATAGACGCATGCGAGTTTAGCTCCCCTGCAGCCAACATTCCTGCCGGTTTTCATGAAATTACCAAATATGTTATTGAGCCCGGCGTGCATCAGCCCTCCTGCCAGTTTGACGTGGTATTCAACAAGAAGAGATATGACGAACTCCCTGATGACCTAAAGGCAATCATAGAGATCTGCGCCAAAGAAACACAGCTCTGGACAAATGCGTGGCAGGAAAACTTAAACATTGAGGCCCTCAAGATAATGCAGAAAACAACCGAGTTTGTGAAAATGGAAGATGCGACTATAATTGAGTTTGCTAAAACCACCTTTAAATACCTCGAAGACCTCGCAGCCAAAGACCCTGATGCAAAAAAGGTCCTTGATTCCCAAGAGGAATTCAAAAAAGAATATGCCTTCTGGCGCGAGATGCGGGGTGGAGTTGCTCCTTGGCCCAAGGAAATGGTGCTTCAGGGTAAATTATACCAATAAAAAAGGCTTTAACTACCCTCATATTTCTGGCATCCGGTCCTTCCCCGTTGGGGGAGGGTCGGATGGTCTTTATATGGGAGTTACGAAAGGATAGTGTAGATGAAAAAATTTGTTCATTTTGTCGATTATATAAATGACCATATCGGAAAGGTGGCATGCCTTCTGATTTTACCCATGGCCGCTGTAACGGTCTATGAGGTTATGATGAGAAGGGTTTTCAATGCTCCTACCTCTTGGGGCTTTGAAATGACTATATATTTTTACGGGGCCCACTACATGTTCGGCATGGCTGCAGCATATCTCTACGACCGCCATGTCAGGATAGATATCATCGTGCTCCAGTTACCCAGAAAAGCTCAAATCTGGCTCCGATTAATCACCTTCTGGCTTATCTTTGTCCCCTTCATCGGGGCCTTTACCTATGCAGCAATTGTTTATGCTGCTCATTCCTGGGCAATTTGGGAACATAGCTGGAGTGCCTGGAAGCCGCCACTTTACCCCTATAAAACAGTAATGCCCGTTACCATGTTTTTTCTGCTACTTCAGGGCATTGCCAACTTTTTCCGTGATTGTTACGAGTTGAAAGGAGAAAAGATATGAATCCTGAAACCATAGCCCTGCTTATGTTTGCAACTCTTTTTATTACCCTGTTCCTGGGGCATCCCCTTGCCTTTTCTCTTGGCATCCTTGCTCTTGTATTTGGAGTAATTGGCTGGGGCGGGTCTCCGGATTTGGTGTTTAACCTTCTGGCCAACAGGGCTTACGGGGTCATGGAGGAGTATGTCTTAGTGGCAGTTCCGCTTTTCATCTTTATGGCCCAGGTTCTTGATGCCTCAGGAATTGCGGAAAAGCTCTTTGAAAGTATGCACATAATTATGGGGCCGGTGAGAGGCGGACTCGCTCTTGCCGTAATTATTGCCTGTGCCGTTTTTGCTGCCACAGCAGGGGTGGTCGGCGCAACCGAGGTCTCCGTAGGACTCCTTGCTGTGCCAGCCCTGATGAGTCGTGGATACAATATCTCCCTTACTGCAGGGGCCATTTGCGCAGGAGGGACCCTTGGAATTATTATTCCCCCCAGCATTATGCTTGTGGTTTATGGCAGCCTGGCCGCCATATCTGTAGGGCATCTTTACGCAGCTGCCTTCGGACCTGGTATGTTGCTTGCAGCACTTTATATCACGTACATTGCTGTACGTTGTGCTATAAGACCTTCCGATGGCCCACCACTGCCTAAGGAAGAAAGGATTTATACAGCCTTGTATAAGGTTAAAATTTTTATGACCTCCCTTTTGCCTGCCGTTGTTCTTGTCATCGTGGTATTGGGAAGCATACTTGTTGGTGTAGCGACCCCCACAGAGGCTGCGGGAATGGGTTGTGCGGGGGCCGTAGTTCTGGCCATAGCCTATAAAAAATTCAGCTGGAAGGCAATTTACGACGCCTCCTGGTCAACCTTTCTAACCACATCAATGGTAATGACATTGTTTCTGGGCGGAAATGCCTTTCAAGCTATATTTATGGGTCTCGGCGGGGGTGACGCCGTAACCCAGATGCTTATCGGAACCAATCTCAGCCCGTATGGCGTTTTATTTATCATGATGGGAATAGTATTCTTTTTAGGGATGTTCATTGACTGGCTCGGGATTCTTCTTATTGTTATCCCCATTTTCGTGCCTGTCGCCATGGAGTTAGGGTTCAATCAACTGTGGTTTGCCACCCTTCTCTGCGTAAACCTCCAGATGGCCTTTTTAACGCCTCCTTTTGGTTATTCTCTCTTTTACCTGCGCGGCATCGCTCCAAGTGAGATGACAATTGTGCATATCTATAAAGGTGCAATACCCTTCATCATACTCCAGTGGGCAGGGCTCTTCCTGTGTATTCTTTTTCCGGAAATAGTATTGTGGCTTCCCAGGCTGGCCTTTGGGGTAGGTGCAGTCGGATAGAAATATTTTGGCAGATAGGCTTAATAACGTGTTAGGCGCCCATAGCAGAGTATTTTTTGTGTAAGGCTCAAAGACAGAATATGAGAAGGTGGTAACAAATGTGTTCATAACGAATAACAAATTTCTGCGTTTATAGTGATTATACGATGTCTTATTTTTTTTGGAATCGAATGAAAATTCTTTGCATGGCCTTCTTGATCTTTTCCTGCACTTTCTTATGGGTTAAGCAACCATGGGCCTCATGGCTTATCGATGCCGAAAAATTCCATGTTTCGGCCCATGGACAAAATTCCTGTTTAGATTGTCACTCAGATATCGCTGAAAGGGGAATACATCCAAGCCCCTTGCAGGTCAATAAATCTCTTGTAGATTTTTTTGGGATAGACGACTGCCTTTCCTGCCATGATGAGGTATCGGAAAACCTTGAAGAGGGTATGCACGGGAGCCAAAGCATTGAAGATCGCAAAACGTATGAATACTGCATTGACTGTCATAATCCCCATTATCAAATGCGCATCGGGGAAGGAGAAGGCCAGGTTGACTTTTCTGTGCCTTTGCATAGTCAATGCGGTGTTTGCCATGAAGAAAAAATTTCCTTGCCGGAATTTTCTGATGAAGATAAGGGTTGCATGGCATGTCATCGCTCAGTGGACCTAAAAGATAGTGCAGACAAAAAAAGGCTTTCCAATTTTTGCTTTCATTGTCATGGCAAAGGAGAAACCCATACCAAACAATTAACTGAAAACCTAAAACCTTTAATAAATGTACGTGAATATCAATCAACCCCCCATGTCGGGCTTGCCTGCACAACCTGTCACCCGCAGGCAGTTGGTTATGGACATGGGGACCAAAAAATGGCGGAATGCAGTCAGTGCCATCTTCCCCACGATGAAAAGGTAGCCCACGATGCGCATATAGGCGTAGCATGCGAGGCGTGTCATCTTGATGGTGTTGAGCCTATCAGGGATCCCGATTCTAAGGCTATCCTATGGAATAGTACATATGAAAAAGGGGAATTCTCAAAAATTCATCAAATGACTATAGTTGAGGGTGAAAACAGGTGCGAAAGATGTCATTTCAAGGGAAACAATGTTGGGGCAGCATCCGTAATATTGCCCGCCAAAAGCATACTATGCATGCCCTGTCACGCGGGCACCTTTTCCGTCGGGGATACTGTTACGATTATCGCCTTGATTATTTTTCTGGTAGGCATTGTGACAATGTTTTCATGTTGGTTTTCAGGATCCATTGACGGTGATAAAAATGCACATGTTATCACTAAACTTAGCAGGATAATTAAGACGCTGGTAAAAACTATTTTCTCTACCAGGATAGTACTGATCATTAAAGCCTTAGTGCTAGATGTGCTCTTACAGAGAAGACTATTTATGCAGTCTCCTGGACGGTGGCTAATCCATAGCTTAATATTTTTCCCATTCCTTTTTCGATTTACATGGGGACTATTAGCCTTGTTGGTATCGCTTTTGAAACCAGATTGGTCTTTTGTGTGGCCTATGCTCAATAAGAATAATCCGCTAACCGCCTTATTTTTTGATGTTACAGGAATTATGCTTATTACCGGTGTTGCGCTGGCCTTTTTTAGAGGACAACTTCAGGAAAAACATAGAATTTCTGGTTTGCCAAGGCAGGATAACGTGGCACTGGGGCTTATTTTTATGATTGTTCTCTTTGGTTTTATATTGGAGGGGATGCGTATCTCAATGACAGGAGTCCCAGTTAATGCAGGTTATTCGTTTATTGGTTATGCGATCAGCACGGTGTTTTCATCTCCGGTTACTGTATCAAGCTCCTACGGCTATCTATGGTACGTGCATGCAATCCTTACAGGCGCTTTTATAGCCTACGTGCCCTTTAGCAGATTGATGCATGTTATATTGTCACCCATTGTCCTCTCCATGAATGCCATTCAGGGGCACACGTAAAGGAAAGATAGAGTTGATCTTT
>CAYMVB010000222.1:0-7079 GCA_964393665.1 uncultured Desulfobacteraceae bacterium
ATTACCAGGTGACCCAGCAGGTGGAGCCCCACGGGCAAGCCCGTGGCACCACTTGGTTTCGCCGATTCGCTTCGCGAACGGCGGGGCTTAGTGGTGCGACATCCCGACTATAGGCGTATTCATCCACGGCTAAAGCCGTGGCTTTCTGCGGTCGGGGTAAATTTTAGGCGGGCAATCTCTGTTACCGATGAATAGTATCAGGCATGCATAGACCTGGTGTAGAAATTCTGTTTACTTGTAAATACCAGATCAGGCATGATAAGGCCCAGAAAGAAGGCTGTTGTATACTTCATTTTTAAAATTCAACTCATGAGATAGAGGGTAAGACCATGCAAAAGATAAGATACTTGGCCTTGGCATCCTTTAATAGTGCATGTATTATGATGCTTGTACTTTTTGGCCTTTTTACCATTATAGGAACTGGCACTGACGATTATAACGCCATAACAATCTCTAACCTGGATAACCATGATTATTATGTTGAACTTAGAAATGCAGAAGACGTGTTGATAGATTCCTTAAAGGTGCATGATTACCCAAGTTTTGATGCAACTGACTCATTTAGCGATATAGAAGAGGGGAATTATTATATAATAATATACCGTGATAATGTTGAGTATGATAGGACATCGTTATTTCACCTTGATGATTATGAATATGAATGTTTTACTATTACTAGGTATGGTGAAATAGATAATTGCTAGTCAAGTAGTCCGGCTCAAACAAATTTCCTACAACAGCTAACCTTATTATCTTTTTTAATTTTGAAAAAATTAACTTATTCAACCTGGATTATATAACTTCAGCCAAGATAAACAATACTACGGTGAGTAAGGGTCAGGTAGGTAAGTAAGTAACGCGGAATAAACCTTATACCATCCATCGCTATTGACTACTGGAACAGAATTCTTTCCCTGAAAAGAATAGTTCTCACAATAATCGAGGACTTCCGGGTGTTCATTTTTTAAGTTTTTCCAGACTATCCCTGGATGTTCAAATCCGCCTACTGCCCTTATGGCATCAATAACGGAAACCTTACCTTCAGACGTAAACTGCACCGCCATATTATCAAAATCAATAATCACATCGTTTTCCATAGCCACTAACCACGTTAAAAATTTTGAAATAACATACAACCTTCAGTTCAGTAACTAAAACAAACAAAAAACATGCCAATACTCTCGTTATGATAAATCTCCCTGTATTCTACGTGATTATGCACTTTTCATAATTAGTAGCTATCCTTGAAATGTTGATATGTGTCCTGCATGAAAAGACTATGTCTTGTGGCATTGGAATCTGTCTTTTATGGTTGGATTTATAGGCTCGATTACATCGTAGTTACAGTCTGGGAGAAGGAAAACACCCTTGTTTGATGGTAAACCTGCCATAGACATTTTCGAATTACATGGCCCTTCAGCATGATAAACATGCCTATTATCTTCGACGTTGCTTGAGGATTTAAAGAAGTAATGTAAATTAAAACCGCTTTATTGGTTAAAACCTTGACAATGTAGCCTTTTTTCGATAATAACCTTTATGAGCTTTCACGTTCGCCATCTTTAGAATATTTATATGAGATTACTATGACCTTCATATGCATTTATATTCTGCCTCGCGCAAATAAGCCCTCTGGGTGGAGTTTTTCTAAGGCAATAAATGGAGGATGTCATGATCCAAAAGCCAAACTACGAAGAGCTTGAAAAAGAAAATACGGAACTCAGACAGAAACTCATAGGGCGTGAAAAAGAGTTGAGTTGTCTTTACGGGCTTTCAAGCTTGGTTGAAGAACATGGCATTTCTTTAGACGAGATAATGCAAAAAGTACCGGCCCTGCTTTCATCCTCCTGGCGTTACCCCGAGATAGCATGCGCGAGAATTCTAATGGGTGATAAGGAGTTTACAACAAAAACTTTTAGGATTACCGAGTGGAGACAGAGTGCCAATATCTTGGTAGAAGGCACGAAAGCAGGTGAGATCGAGATCTATTATTTAGAAAAGATGCCTGAGTTAGATGAAGGACCTTTTCGTAATGAAGAGAGAAAGTTGATAAATGCCTTTGCGGAAAGGCTTGGAAGAATTATAGAGCGAAAGCAATTGGAAGAAGAAATAAAGCTTCAGTGGGAACAGTTCGCAGCAATTATCGATAACTTCGCCGACAGTTTATACATTTCTGATCCGTACACATATGAGGTTCTTTTAGTCAACAAATCGCTTGAAAAAACGCTGGGCAAAAACCCCGTCGGCGGGCTGTGCTACAAGGAATTTCAGGGCCGCAGCTCACCATGTGAGTTTTGTACGAATGATATTATTTTGAAGGATAAAAAACCATATGTTTGGGAACATCGATATCCCCTCCTAGGCAAAGACCTCTTGCTTACCGACCAAATAATACGATGGCCTGATGGGAGACAGGTCAGGTATGAGATTGGCATTGACATTACTGAACGAAAACGGGCTGAGGAAGAGCGGCTGCGGCTGGCGGCAGCTATTGAACAAACCCAGGAAGGCGTGTTGATTGCAGATTCAGCATTGAGGGTTCGCTATATTAACCCTGGTTTAGAATCAATCACTGGCTATAGCCGGGATGAATTTATAGGTAGAGATGCAAGCACTTTTTTAACCGGGGAATGCGACAAAGCAACGTGTAACCCCATGCAAGATGTATTTCTAAATGGTAAACCATGGAGTGGACACCTAACTAGAGCAAAAAAGGATAACGCCACCTATGATGCGGAAGTGACGATTACGCCTGTGCTGAATGCCTCTGGCAACATCATGAGCTATGTCGCTATTGAGCGTGATGTAACACGCGAGGTCAAACTTGAAAGAGAACTCCGACAGAGCCAAAAAATGGAGGCCCTGGGTGCGTTGGCAGGGGGAATAGCACACGACCTGAACAATATACTTATGCCTATTACCTTGAATACGGAGTTAGCCCTTCGAAGCGCCAGCGAAGCTGAAAAGATATCAGATTACCTTCGTTTAGTTCTCGAGGCGGCACAACGTGGAAAAGACCTCGTAAAGCAAATCATTAGCTTCAGCCGTCGAAGAGAACAGAAAAGGGAACCCATAAGCATCACGCCGGTAATTAAAGAAGCCCTTAAGCTCCTGAAGTCGTCATTGCCTAGTACGATAGAGATGCGTGAAAAAATACAAGATGATCGTTTTTGTAAGGTCTTGGCTGACCCTACACAGATCCATCAAGTGCTTATGAACCTTTGTACTAACGCGGCCTATGCCATGAGAAAAACAGGGGGCATACTGGATGTGATCCTCAAGAGCGTTGAAGTCGATAAAAATTTTGCTTATTCACATGCAGACCTGCAGCCTGGCCCTTACCTCAGACTCACGGTTAGTGATACCGGGGAGGGCATGGATCGAAATACAATAGAGCGCATCTTTGAACCCTTTTTTTCTACAAAGGACCGAAGTGAGGGAGCAGGCATGGGGCTTGCTGTTATTCATGGTATAGTTAAAAATTATGGCGGAGCAATCACGGTGTACAGCGAGATTGCAAAGGGTTCTACTTTTAACGTATTTTTTCCACAGATAAAGGTCTCGATTGTGAGAGAAGATATTGCCTTGACGGATATTCCAACGGGAACGGAACAAATACTTTTGGTAGATGATGAGGCTCCAGTTCTTCGAAGTGAGCAAAACATGCTGGAAAGCCTGGGCTATAAAGTTATAGCCACCAGGGCAACCGAGGAGGCCTTGAAGTTATTTTATACCAAGCCTAACATGTTCGATCTTGTAATTACAGATGAGACCATGCCTGTCATGACGGGCTCAGAGCTCAGCCAGAAGCTTCTTCAAGTCAGGAATGATATCCCTATCATTCTGTGTACAGGATTTAGCGAATCAGTCGATGAAAACAAGGCCAGGACTTCAGGAGTACGGGAATTGGTCATGAAGCCATTTACTACTAAAGAGATGGCGGAAACTATTAGACGTATTTTAGACTCATAACCTTATAGCTTTCATAATTATGGCGGACATTCTTATTATAGACGACGATGAGCTTATTTGTAATACCCTTTCTAACGTGGTAAAGGACCAGGGGCACAATCCCACCTGCGCCTTCACCCTTAAGGAAGGCCTTGAAATTGCTACCGCTCGTCCGTTTGATATCGTATTCTTAGATGTTCGGCTTCCAGATGGAAGTGGGCTTGATATCATAAAGGGAATCCGAGAAACCCCATCGTCGCCTGAGGTAATCATCCTCACCGGCTTCAGCGATGTAGATGGAGCAGAACTTGCCATTATGCATGGAGCCTGGGATTACCTGGAGAAAAGCGCCTCAACTGACGAAATCGTCTTACCGCTAAAAAGAGCCCTCCAGTACCGAACCGAAAGACAGTCCAAGGCACGGCCAATGCCCCTTAGCCTTGAGGGAATCGTAGGGAATAGCCCTGAGATGAAAAAATCCATCGAACTCCTGGCCCAGGCAGCGGCAAGTGAGGCTAATGTGCTCGTTACGGGTGAAACAGGTACGGGAAAGGAGCTTTTCTCCTGGGCCATTCACAAAAACAGCCGCCGTTCTGAAAAGAATTTTGTAGTGGTGGACTGTGCATCTTTACCCGAAACTATTGTTGAGGCTGTTCTTTTCGGCCACGAGCGAGGTGCCTTTACTGGTGCGGATAAATCTAAAATTGGCCTCATTACCCAGGCGGATGGCGGCACGCTCTTTCTCGATGAGGTGGGTGAGCTTCCTCCCTCCATACAGGGAGCCTTTCTCCGTGTGCTCCAGGAAAGAAAACTCCGCCCAGTAGGAAGTATTAAAGAAATTACAAGCAACTTCAGGCTTATAGCAGCCTCTAATAGAAATCTCGATGAGATGGTCAAACAGGGCCGCTTCCGCAAAGACCTCCTTTTTCGCCTTCGTACTCTTACCATTGCCCTGCCGCCTCTGCGGGATCATCGACAAGACATCAAAGAGCTAACCTCCTCCTACCTGAGTAAGCTCTCAAAGCGCTATGGAAATGGCATAAAAGGCCTTTCCCCAGAATTCCTAGATACCTTGCTTGACTATGATTGGCCCGGAAACGTGCGGGAGTTATTCAATGCTCTCGAGCGGTCCATTGCCGCCGCGGGCGATAGCCCTACCCTTTTCCCGGCCTATCTTCCGACAGAGATACGAGTTAAGGTAAAAAGAGGCCAGGTAGGTGAACCAGAAACTCCAAGCATGGATTTTGCTGCAGGTACATCTATTTCAAGAAAACCGCTCAAAACTCTCCAAGAACACCGTGAAGAGGCCATTTCACTAGCCGAAAAAAAATACCTGGAGGCGCTTATGGCCCATAGCAATGGCGATATAAGGGAGGCGTGCAGGATAGCAGGCCTTTCACGCTCCCGGCTTTACAGCCTTCTTAAGAAATACGGTATCTCCTCCCAAGCCTGATCAATCCGTTCATCATTCTTTTTTTTGCTAAAAAATCCAATCTAGCAAGACATTTTCCTATCCAATGAGACAGTTTCCTTTCTAAATGGATTTATTCGGGGAAAAACTCTCAAAGAACATTTATTAAAAAATAGAGCTAAGCTATTAAAATATAAGCAAAATCCCTTGAATCGCTAATTCTGGCATATTTTTTGTTTTATCTTCTTATATAAGCAAGAAAATTGTTTCGCAAAAAATGAAAAAGGTCCTAATGACATGAAAATTATATTCTATTCAAGCTCCAGAGAGGATACTGAAAAGGAGATTTGTGAAATGCTGAAAGAACTTGCTCCAGAGGAAACAATAGAAATGTATCAATCAATCGAAGAGCTTAAACAATGCCTTAAGCGGCTATTCAATCTTGAGACAATAGTTATTCTCAGGGCAAGAGACAGGGAGGAGCTCTTACGCATTGTTTCCCTAAGCGATTTGCTTCAAGGCCTTCGGATTATTCTTCTTATACCTAACAGAGACAAAGAAACTATATCGATTGCACACCAGCTAAGGCCGCGTTTTTTGAGCAATGGTGAGAGCGATTTTTCGGACACCATGAGTGTGCTTCAAAAAATGGTGCAACACATAAACCGCAAAGGGTTAGGATTTTAGAGGGGGGTAAAACTATGCGTCGAGCAGTACAGGGCACCAGGTCAATACCAAATAAAAACAAAGAATATGAATATATAAGGACAACCCTATGCAGGCTAATCGAGGCAAGTAATGAGGAATTACAGCCTGGAGAAGAAGGGCTCATTGGGAAAATAGTGTTAGATTTGGTTAAAAAAGAAAGGGCATTAACACGTGGAGGGCAACTTAAAAAAACCAGCGGTGCGCAAAGCTTTATACAAGGATGATATGATTCACAGTACTCACAATTATCTGCGTGCATTTCCTGACTTGCTGCTATCTCATGGCGAACCAACAATTATAGAACAGAAGTTTTTTGTAAGGAACCTAAAACATAGGGAGAGAGTTTTTCAAGGGACTTTTCATTCTAACACTGATTATGCCTTGTGGTATGGCTGGAGCGAGATGAAAAGAGACCTAACAGATATCAAAACCTTCGCATCAGAAATACGCAATGACAAATCAAAAAAAATGACCTTTGAGGCAACTGGTCGTCAAGGGCCAGCTAACTAGCAAAGTATGTAAAACTAACAACAAAGATAGGAGGTATAAAATCATGAAAAATATTGGAGAATTATATCAAACAGCAGATTGGAAGGCAGAAAAACATGTACCTGTCATCGAATGTCCAGACAGGGTTACGGCCGACGAGATGTTTGATGTGAAGGTGTCATTAGGCAAGGAAATCTCACACCCCAACACAACAGAACACCATATAAGATGGATTCAACTTTTTTACCATCCTGACGGGGAAAAGTTTGCCTACCAGGTTGGCAATTTTGAATTCACTGCTCATGGAGAGGCTGTAGCGGGTGCGAATGAAGGTCCTGTTTACACGAATCACTCAGTAACTGCGACCATGAAAGTCAAAGAATCAGGAACTCTTCACGCTACTGCATTGTGTAATATTCATGGACTGTGGGAGAGCAGTAAAGAACTTACGGTAGGGTAAAACTGAAAATAAGGCAGGCATTGAATAGGCAGATCAACAAATCCTGCTCCCAGTCTCATG
>CAYMVB010000223.1:0-1679 GCA_964393665.1 uncultured Desulfobacteraceae bacterium
ATGGACCAATTTTGGCATCTTAGTATGAGTCAAATATACGCCCTGTTAAAGAGAATTGAGAAAGCCGGCCTTGCTGTATCAAGCGAGCAAAAACATGGCAATAGACCAAATAAAAGGGTATTTTCTATTACAGAGACTGGGAGAAACAAATTTTTTGAGTGGGTTTATTCCCCTGTAAAACACGTGCGTGATTTGCGGGTAGAGCTTTTAGCAAAACTTTTCTTTATAAAAGAGCTAAAACTTGCAGGAGGTTTTTCGTTTATTGAAAAACAGGTTGAGGTACTAGAAGAAAAATTGAGTTTGATAGAAAGATCAAGAGGCAGAAATCAGGATGAATTTCAGGCCCTTTTATATTCTTACAAGATTGGTCAAATCAGCTCTGCTCTCAGTTGGTTAAAGGAGTGCGAGGCTTATTTTTATTCAGATACGCTACAATGATAAAATCCATCCCGGGTATTCTCTTGGCCTCAGGTTTGTCCGCACGTTTTGGCTCTGAAAAACTTCTAGTTTATCTTCCAACAGGTGAGAGGCTTTTAGAGAGATCACTCAAAATACATCTACAAAGTAAAATCGCACCACTTGTGATAGTAATTTCCCCAAAGCTCGCGAAAATTATTTTAAAGGACAGGGACTTTCTTCATGTTTATAGATTAAGGGCCATGGAATATGGGGATTTTTGGTATAGCTTTGAAAGTGAGTGGGGTAATGGGCGCTTAATTATTAATGAGGATTTTCAAAGGGGAATTTCCTCTTCTCTGCGTAAAGGCCTGTTTTGTCTTAAGGATGAGGAAAAGGATAGGGGACTATTAGTTTCCCTTGCAGATCTACCTCTCTTGACATCAGGGGAGATTGATTTTTTTATTGACCAATTTATGATAAAACCTGAGGGGATCGTGCTGCCTGTTTACAAAAACCTTCCAGGTCACCCGGTTATCATTGATTTTAAAAGATTTAAGGATGATATTTTAAAGATTAAGGGAGATGTTGGATTGAGTATTATTGTCAAAAAATACCCCGCGGCTGTAAAAAGGATCCCATGGAAGAGTAATTCAGTTATCCGAGATATAGACAATAAGGAAGATTTAGAGGAATTTAGAGGGCGTTACTTGCGGTAGCCCAACAGATACTACTGTGCAAATTATCTTTACCAGCGCCAAAATTTTGGTAATCGCCAAGTTATTTTCATTCTAAGCCAAAACAGGTTTTGGAATTGATAAATTTTGGCTGACAAAACAAATCAATATATGCAGCAAGGATGAGTTTTTATGATTAAATTACCCGTTGAGGAGGCCATTGGAAAACCTTTGGCTCATGATATTACAAGGATTGTCCCAGGGAAAATAAAGGGGCCGGCCTTTAGAAAAGGTCATGTTGTCACTGCGGATGATATGCCGCTATTGATGGATATGGGCAAAAGCAATGTCTATGTTTTTGATATTGATAACGGATACATACATGAGGACGACGCTGCTAAGATGCTGGCTGAAGCATTTCAAAGAGGAGGATTTAACCTTGAAGGCCCGAGGGAAGGAAGAATTAATATTAGGTGCCAGGCTAAAGGGTTAATTAAAATTGATCTTCGTCTTTTAAGATATATTAACAGCTCAGAGATAGTGATATGTTCAACTATTCATCAAAATACAATTTGTCTAAAGGGAATGGCCGTTGCTGCTACAAGG
>CAYMVB010000224.1:0-3667 GCA_964393665.1 uncultured Desulfobacteraceae bacterium
TGGGAATGGGTAATGAGTTATACGATAACTTTGAGATAGCATCATTCTTATTCTATAGGGCAAATAGGCTACTGGATAAGGAATTTGAAAAGATAATCTTTGGCAATATGCAAGACAGGCTAGCTAACCGTGTTAGGCT
This sequence comes from uncultured Desulfobacteraceae bacterium, assembly GCA_964393665.1. Lineage (GTDB taxonomy): Bacteria > Desulfobacterota > DSM-4660 > Desulfatiglandales > B25-G16 > M55B121. Next base: position 140 of record CAYMVB010000224.1, read on the forward strand.
TAAAACGCATCTTGATAAACATGTTCAGATTGCAACCTATATTACCTCATGGGCCGCCTATTGTGTTTTTCAAGAAAGCCTAAAAGATGAGGAGCTGCGTCTTCGTCCGGAAGTAATTGCAGGCCATAGCTTTGGTGAATATACAGCCCTGACAGCAGCCGATTGTATAAATTATGATACCGGTTTGAGGCTGGTGGATCAACGACAGCGTATTATGGAGAATTGCGCAAAGGATATAGACGGTGGTTTGGTTGCCGTTATAAACAAGGAGAGGGCATTTACCCAGGAAGATGTAATGAATATTACAAACTATGGTGGAATGGAGGTCCTTCATGTAGCCCTCTACAATTCATCAAGACAGAATGTATTTGGGGGTAAGAAAAAAAATATTAGTGCTATTGCACAATTACTTAAGGAATCAGGGCTTCGCCTTGTTGACCTGCCCGTCCTTGGTCCCTGGCATACACCTCTTATGAAGGAGGCTAATGAAAATTTACGCAATTATATTGAAGAGCAAGATTTTTCTTTTAAAGATGCCAGCGTACCTATTATAGCAAATACCCTAACAAGAGATAGTATCGACCCATTAATAATTAAAAAAGGGAGTGATATAAAGAAAGAATTAATAAACCAAATGGACCATCCTGTTTTATGGTCTCAAACAATAAAAAAAATTGTTGAGGAATACAATGCTGAGAGAATAATTATCTTTGGACCTGGAAAGAAAACACAAAAGATAATAAGTGATGAATACGCGGAGGTAAAGGTTTGCTTAGTCGAAGATTTGCAGACGCTAAAGGAAACAATTTTTGAAATAAAACACCCTGGGGAAGAGATGGTGGAGCTAAACCCGGAAAGTCAGGATTAAAGATGATAAGAATTTCGGGGTGGGATTACGTTGCCGGAGATCAGGATCGGCCCATTTTTTTTTGAAAGAGTTGCTCAAGGGCTATATCATAATCTCGTGAACCTGGTATAAGGCTTTTGTTGTGAGAGAGTTGATTGACAATTTCTCCTTCAACCTGTTCAAATCTCTCATTGATTTGTGTAATAATCTTATCTATTTGTTTATAAATTTCGAGGTCGGTTCCGTAAATGTCTATCACATTTGGATCATTTATCATTACCTCTAGTATATATTGTGTTAAATAAAGGGCATATGGATTGGGTCGTGGCACAAGAGTTCTTATGGGGGCTACAAAGTATTTGAAATCAAATTCACTTGTTTTGTAGGCCTTATTAAGACCCTGCATGAGAAGATCTGAGATTGCTTGCGAATTATCTGTTTCAACTATTTTATTGAAGAGCAGGGCTTGAAATAGCTTGTTGTGAATTTCTGATAGCTTTACCTTAAAAAAGCGATCTCTTCTTAAAGACTCCCTTCTTTCCTTTTTTTCGAGCCTGTTTATTAATTTATCCTGTGTACTCCCACTGTATATATGTTTCATCTCGATGCATACTAGTCTATTTTCTTAATTTCAATATTTATATCATGTTCCCAAAAGATTTGCTATTGCTTAGCCTCCGAGGATTTTTTTGGTGCGTTTTTATTTGTTTCCTTTTTTGCTTCCTTTGTTTTTTCTACCTTATTATTTTTAACTGGCTGGCTGTTTGATGATTTTGATGCATAGTCAGTTACATACCAACCAGAGCCTTTTAAGTGAAATGTATTTTGTGAAATAATTTTTTTTAAGGGCCCTCCACATTTTTCACAATGTTCGATAGGTGGGTCGGAAAATCTTTGCCAGACCTCTATAATGTTTCCGCATTGACCGCATTGATATTCATATATAGGCATTTACTTCTCTCCATTCAATTATAATTACATAATCATATAAAGCAGACATCCATATTGATTTTTTCAGGGCTGTAAGATCCTAAAATATATGGTAGATTTGGAAGTGAAAGATCTTTAAGAATTTCGCGAGTTGTTTGATGCACTATTTTTTCTTCTTCTACTATGCTTTTTTCGCCCTGCAAATCAAATCTTACCTGAAAATTACAAAATCTAACAATATGAACCAGCTCGTGTATTATTATATATGATAAAAGTGGTAATAACTTGAGATTCTTGTCTCTTCCAATAGCCTTCAGTATCTGTTTATCCTGAAGATATATAATGAAATATTCACGACCTTTCTGTCTAAGCTCTTTTGTGCCATCGTTTACCTGCATATACTTTTTGAGTATGGCAAAGGCATTGTTTTTAATCTCCACATCTACTATATTTGACAAAATTTTGACATCAAACGGGTGCCTTTTCCACTGCTCAAGAGAGAGACGGAAATAATTGCTGGTCATATCCTCGGCAATATCTATCGCATCTCTTAGTATTGCTATATGGTATTTATTAAAACATCCTGCTGCCATTTTTTTAAAATTTAAGTCAAAAAAATGATATGTCAATATATTTTGATTATATATTTTGATAGCGGTGCAGGGAATCGAACCCCGGACACTACGGATATGAGCCGTATGCTCTAACCAACTGAGCTACACCGCCACATTTTGTTTTTTTATTATCGTTAAAATTCCGTTTTTGTCAATTGAAAAATAGGAGTATTTTTTCAGGGCTAAAAAAGTAATATATAATTTCAGTTAATTAGTTTCGATTTTAAAGCCGTATTCAACAATATTTTTGCTAAATTGTTTTATTATAACGATTAATGCTTGTTTGAGGCCTGAAGACAATCCCTGAAGGGGCATTCATTATACAAATCATAAATAAGCCCTTGACGTAACCAATAAAGATGGGTAAAAGACGTTTAAGGTTGTAATTATATTGGTTCAATTTTAGTATATGCAATGGTCTAAGCTAAAGTTTAAATGGAGAGTGTAATCGATGAAATGTCCAAATTGCAATGAGGAACTGCCAGGGGTTACGTGCCCTCAGTGTGGCAAGACAATTCCCTATGAAAGCGTATTCTGTATGTATTGCGGAATAAGCCTGAAAGATTATTCTAAAACAGATTATGACAAGGCCGATTCCGGGAGGGAAGGTCAAGATGATTTTGAGGATAGAATTCCCTGCAGTGACGGTAATTGTATTGGAATAATAGTTAATGGTAAATGTACTGTTTGCGGTAAACCTTATCAAGGTAGTTAATAGCTGATATTTCACACAGGGAGAAGACAAATTTTATGTATGAGGTACAAATAATTACCCACTTTTCAGCCGCCCATCAGCTAAGAAATTTTAGAGGAAGCTGTGAAAAACTCCATGGACACAATTGGAAGGTAGAGGTAACTCTGAAGGGCGAGAGGCTAAATGAGGCTGAATTGCTTATGGATTTTAAAGATGTAAAGGATGCTACAAACAAGGCATTGGAGGAGCTTGACCATTCATTTCTAAATGAACTTCCGCAATTTAAAGATAAAAACCCCTCATCGGAGAATATTGCCGCATATCTTTTTGCAAAATTAGCTAATAAGCTAAATAATGATCTTATCAAGGTTTCCAAGGTAACAGCCTGGGAGTCAGATTTTTCAAACGCCTCTTACATAGGGTAACATAATCTGGGTTAAAAT
>CAYMVB010000225.1:0-2090 GCA_964393665.1 uncultured Desulfobacteraceae bacterium
TGAACCTCTGAACCGTGAACAGTTACCTGTTATTTAACACCGGCTATCCCTTGAGCAATATTGTAGCAAGAACCACCTATTTTTTCGAAGGCATTAAGAATATCTATAAATATCATTCCCCTGTCCACCTCACAAATACCCTCAAATAGTCTCGCATGATGGCTCAACCTCATATCTTCAGACATCTTGTTAATGCTGTTTACTAATTTTACCGCCTCTATCATTATCTCTTTATCAGAGCGCTCTATGCCTTTAAGAACAACGGAGAAAAACTTTTCAGCCTCCGAGGAAATGGTCTCATAATCCTTCATAGCTTGAGGTGAAAACATAAGTTTCTCATCAAGCATACGCTCAATGGCAGTGGCGATATCCTCTAATTCATCGCCAACCCGTTCAATATTATTGGTCATCCTCATAAGCGAGGTTATCTCCCTGGATTCCTCAACAATTATATTTTGCTGCATAATCTTTACAAGGTAATCAAGGATCTCCTTTTGAAGATTATCCAGGACCTCTTCTCTGTCTTTCCATGTGGCAACTATTTTTGCGTCTCTTGTTTTAAGTGATCCAACAACCCCGTGAAACATGGTTTTAGCCTCTTGACCCATTCTTATAATTTCATGACGCACCTGCACTAATGCTACTTCTGGAGAATCAAGGTAGCGGCTATCAATATATTTTATATGATATATATCATCAATCGTTTCATCTTTTCCATGAGGTGTTAACCAGACCGCTGCCTTTACCAGATAGGGAAGGACAAGAAGAAAAATCATGGCATTTATCAAATTGAACAAGGTATGGGCATTTGCAATATATCTTGAAATAAAAGGTTTCTCAGTACCAATAAAAAGGTCGGGGTCGCCTATAGAGAAAAGAATTCCAGTGATGTAGGTAACAAAGTTTACAAAATACGGAAACACACAAATAATAAAGAAAACACCAATTGCATTAAACAGGGTATGGGCCCTCGCTGTCTGATGGGCGTTAATATTAGAGCCAATGCTGGCCAATTCAGCGGTAATCGTAGTGCCGATATTATCACCTAAGATCAAGGCCACACTGCCCTGAAAATTTATTAATCCCTGGCTTGCCAGTGCCATTGCAATGCCAACCGTTGCGCTTGAACTCTGGACAATTATCGTAAGGACTGTGCCAGCAAGTACACATAGGAGGATTTCATTTAAATTTCCTGCATCAAATCTTGTTAAAAAACTAATAAATGCCGGTTCATGTCTTAGGGGTGCAAAGCCTGCCTTCATAGTAGCCAGGCCGTAAAAAAGCATGCCAAAGCCCAAAAGAACCTCGCCGAATTCCTGCCATTTTTTTGATTTAAAAAAGAATTTAAATAATACCCCTGTGGCAATCGCAGGCAGGGCATATTTCGTGATCTTGAAGGCAATAATCTGTGCTGTAACAGTTGTCCCTATGTTTGCCCCAAGGACCACGCCAATGGCCTGTGTGAGGCTTAACAACCCAGCATCTACAAAACCAACCAGCATAACCGTAGTTGCGCTTGAACTTTGAATCAGGCTGGTAATCAGCATGCCGGTAATACAAGCCATCACCCTATTCGAGGATACGGCACCTAAGATTACGCGCAATTTCTTGCCCGCCGACTTTTTGAGTCCGTCAGACATTAGCCTCATACCAAATAAAAACAGGCCAAGGCCACCGAAGACCTGGAAGATTATTGTCTGCATATACGTCTACTTTTTATATGGACTTACTACATAATTTTGTAACCCTTCACGGGTTCAGCGTTCTGCCCGCCACAAAAACGGCGGATAAAAATTCAAGGGTTCAATAGCTAAAGACAGAATCCATAAGCCTGAATGTTAAACCTGGGAACTGAGGGTGCTTAATTCCAGGATGTTGCACGTAATCCGGCCTTACCCGGAAATGTACTTCTTGCCTTCATATATCAATTGCTGAAAGGCCTGTCTGTATGCAAATGCACAGGCAGGAAGGCAACCCTGAATCCCGCTTTCAGCGCATACCCGTCAAGCTAAGGGTATTTAAATCTATTATGTATTATCTGTTTATTATGTGTTATCTATATTTGAGATACTATCTAAAACCATATAATA
>CAYMVB010000226.1:0-2334 GCA_964393665.1 uncultured Desulfobacteraceae bacterium
TTATGCACTACAACCCATTTGCTGCTGTTATTACCAACATAGAATTCGACCACGCGGATATATTCAAGGGAATAGAGGAGATAACGGATTCCTTCAAAAAATTTATTCAGATTATACCAAAGGAGGGCATCCTCTGCATAAACAAGGATTATGTAGATTTTGTAGATGTAATGAAGGGAGTCACGTGTGACACGTTGACCTATTCCTTAGCGGGTAAGGCGGACCTAACTATTGGTGATACGACATCCATAGGGGAAAAAACAAATTTTTCTATACTAAAACGAAATATGGAGTACGCAAGAATCACCACTAACCTTTTCGGAAACCACAATCTATCTAATATACTTGCTGCAACGGCAGTCGCATCCTCAATAGGGATAGACGGCGAAGCGATTGCTCGTGCCGTTGCTACCTTTAAGGGGGTAAAGAGAAGGCTTGATGTTCTTGGAAGATATGAGGATATCAACGTTATTGACGATTTTGCCCATCACCCGACCGCAGTAAAAGAGAGCCTAAAGGCAGTCAAACAGCATTATCATGGTCGCCGAATAGTGGCCGTTTTTGAGCCAAGGTCAAACTCGAGCAGAAGAAAGATATTCCAAGAGGCCTATGCTAAATCATTTAATGATGCTGACCTCGTCATGATTCCGGAACCATCAATGATGGAAAAGATACCACCTCACGATAGATTTTCATCCCTCATGCTTGTACATGACTTACAAAAGGCAGGCATAGAAAGTTACTGTTTTGTCAGCACAAAAGATCTCCTTAATGGGCTTCTTGCAATCAAAAAAACCGGGGATGTTGTCCTTTTTATGTCAAACGGTGCTTTTGAAAATATCCAAGAAAAATTTTTATACAAACTAAAAACAAAAAAGAGCTAGCACTGTTTTAAACATCAAAATGAACGGTCAATCGCTTAAGCTTTAATACTATCACTGTTTCTTTGAAAGGTGTGCATATAACTCTTGACACTATTAACTTATCTTGGCTATTTTCAACCCAGATTATGCAGCAGGTGGCTACTGCATAATCTGGGTTAAGCTAAAGTCTTCGTCTGTCTCGATTGACGACGATACTTCGGCGCAACGCGAGCATTTCCTTGGATTGCCCGAAGGAGACAGTACAGAGAAAAAAATAGTTCAAAAAAACAAATAGGATTCTAAGATGTATGAAATGATGAGCGAACCAGTACCTTCTGTAGATTTCAAAAAAGTTCGATATGTTAAAGGCAGTAGAGAAATAAAACAAAATTACAGTTCATACCTGTCCGACGAGTCGCGGCTTGCAAATAAGGGGGCAAAATATATTTTTTTTCCAGAGAATGAATCTGAGCTAGCCTCGATATTCAGAGAGATGGCAAAAAAAGGTATAAAGATAGTATTATCAAGTGCAAGAACAGGCCTGGTTGGAGGCTGTGTTCCTTATGGCGAAGCAATAGTATCCCTGGAAAGATTTAATAAATACAGAAGCCTTCGGTATGACAGCCGTTTGGAGGAATGGCTGGTTAGAGCTCAATGTGGTGTAATAATAAGGGATCTAAACGATAGTGCTATAAAAAAAACTTTTCCTGCTTTCACTGAAGATGCATCACCAGATATAAAGGACTTTATTGAAAAATACAAGGACAGCAAGGACATATACTTTTATCCCCCTGATCCAACAGAGATGGGTGCATATATTGGAGGTACTGTTGCAACAAATGCATCCGGGGCTCGTACTTATAGATATGGGGCCACAAGGAATTGGGTAAGGCTGCTCAGGGTTATGCTGGCCTCTGGGGAGATCCTTGAAATACCGAGGGGAAAGTACTTTGCCTCTCCCAATGGGGAATTTATCATAACTGACAGTAAGGGATATGAAACAACAGTTACAATACCGAACTATGCAATGCCTGTAACAAAAAACGCTGCTGGCATATTTTCCTCACCAAATATGGACCTTATTGATCTTTTTATAGGCAGCGAAGGTATTCTTGGCGCAATTACCGAGGTTGAGGTAGCCCTTCAAAGATGGAAGAGCTTTATCTCAATTATCCAGTTTTTGCCGTCTGATGAAAAGGCTGTTGATTTTGTTATTGCCCTCCGCAAGGAAAAATCAATGAGGCCTGAATTCATTGAATTCTACAGCTCCTATGCGCTGAATTTACTCCGAGAAAAACAAAGAGAAGACCCTAAGGTTATAGGAATGCCCGACATACCGGATTATGCTAACTCAGCAATCTTTTTTGATATAGAATTTGACCCTGAGGAAAAAAATCACGATTTCTCTAAATTAAAGGAAATTGTTTCAAGCTGTGGGTCAGATCTAAGAAAATCATGGGCTGCCTATGAG
>CAYMVB010000227.1:0-6256 GCA_964393665.1 uncultured Desulfobacteraceae bacterium
TTAATTTTAATGATTGAAAAGGTTGATACTGCCCATGAGCCAATATCAGATCTTTTTTCAGTCTTGGATATAGATTAAATATGAATCAAGCAAAAAATTTATTTTTTATGGGTAAGGGTGGGGTAGGAAAGTCGACTTCATCCGCATTGAACTCACTTTTTTTGGCGCAAAGGGGCTATAAGGTCCTTCTTGTTTCCTTAGATCCAGCCCATAATCAATCAGATATCTTTGAAAGGAAGCTTTCACGTAAAGAAACTAATCTTATCCCAAATCTCTCAGCTATAGAGATAGAGCAAGAACACTGGATTAAAAAGTATTTAAATGATATTCAGAGTCAAATAAAAAGGACTTATTCTTATTTAACGGCATTTAATTTAGACAGATACTTCAGTGTCATAAAACATGCACCTGGACTCGAAGAATACGCATTAATCCTCGCCTTTAAAGATATTCGAAAAAGATTCGCACATTATGACTTCCTGGTGTTTGATATGCCCCCTACTGCGCTGGCATTAAAGTTTTTTAATATTCCGTATCTGTCTTTGATATGGATAGAACACATACTTGCCCTTCGCGAAGAGATTATAAAAAAACGTGATATAATTACAAAGATTACGATTATTAATAAGGAGAGGGAAACAGATAAAATTTTAAACAAGCTTAAAGAGATGAAAAGTGAGTATCTTAATTTAAAAGAGACATTTGAAAGTGCATCAAATACTCATATCAAGCTTGTTTTAAATCCAGATAAACTATCATTTGCTGAATCAATGCGTATTCTTAATTTTTTAAAGGGCATTGATATTAACCTGAGTCAGTTGATCTTAAATAAGGCAAAGGGGGAGCTGTCAGAGGGCAATGATTTTAATGCCTTTGGAAAGATACCCAGGCTGATATTTCCAAACTCAGAAGAGCCCTTGATTGGGATTGATAAACTGCAAGAATTTTTGACAAAAAATAACGACCTCATAGAGAAACATATGCTTGAGGCTTAACCGCCTTCTTCATCAACCAGCTTTGTGAAAAACAGCCTACTAATGCCTGTGTGGCTCCATTAAATTTTAGAAGAGCATTGCAATCTTTTATTCCTGCAAAGGAAGACCTTTAACAAAATACCCCTAAAAAATTTGAAAAAACTTGCCAATTAGCTATCCTTACCATATAAAAACCAATGAGAAGATATGTAATATCCCTTTAATTAAAGCAATTATCTGAATTGAAAAAGATAAGAAAAATAGGATTGGCCCTGGGTGGTGGTGGGGCTAGAGGACTGGCCCATATTGGGGCAATGAAGGTGCTTGATAGAGAGGGTGTAAGGCCTGACATTATTGTGGGATCAAGCATGGGCTCAGTTGTGGGGGGTGCCTTAGCCATTGGAATGAAACCCGAGGAGATTGAGAAGAGGGTGTTTTCTTTTCTGCAAGACGACACCTACAAATCATCTGAGCTCAAGGCCTTAGGGGATGCTGAGAGAGGGATAGAGCAGAGGCTAAGCCGGAGGATTCAGTGTTATTTTCAGACTAAAATAAGATTGGCGCACGGAATATATAGGCCGGGTATTCTAGAGACAAAAGATATCGAAGAACTGATAAATTATTTTATACCTGACATGAAGATAGAGGATACAAGTATTCCATTCAGGGCTGTTGCTACAGACCTGAGGAGTGGTAAACTTGTTGTATTCAGGGAAGGTTCTTTAAGGCGTTCCATACTTGCAAGCTCTTCTGTACCTGGTATGCTGCCCTATGTAGAGATTGATGGAAGGCAGCTATCAGATGGTGCTATTATACAATCAGTTCCTGCAAGGGTTGCTGTTGAGGAGGGGGCCGATTTTGTTATAGCAATAGCTGTAGATAGGAATTTAGGTTTAGCCCCTGATTTTCATACAGCCCTTGATGTATATATAAGGGCAGGGGAAATACAGGGCTACTGCCTGGAAAATCATGAGTTAGAATGTGCAGATATTGTGATAAAGCCGGAGTTGGGCGGCACTCATTGGACTGATTTTTCGAATGCACAAGAGTTGATCTTTGCCGGTGAGTCAGCAGCGATGGGTATGATCAGCGATATTAGAGCGTTGGTAAGGAAAGTAACGAAAAGAAAATTTCTTGTAAAAATTACAAAAAAAATACAGGGGGTTTTTGCTATGGAGAAACAAGGAAATGGGTAATTATACTGAGATAAATAAACAGGCCGATTATATCGTTCAAGGTGGTTATAAATGGTCCTGCGGCTAATGCAGGGTCTATATCGAGCTTTTGTAAAAGAAAGGGGATAAATGCCCCAAAGGAACCTGAGAAAAGTATAACAGCAACCAGGCTGGCGCCAACAGCTATCCCAAATTTTGCATCTGAGAGCCAAAAGCCCACTACTAAGGCCAATAAAATTCCGCACATAAAACCATTAATCAGCGCTACCCATAATTCCGTCAGAAGCCTTTTGCTTGTGCGCACTATACTTATGTCACCGGTGGCAAGACCTCTTATTACAACAGTAGCCGCTTGCGTTCCTGTATTTCCGCCCATTGCCATTACTACAGGTATAAAAAATGATAAGGCAAGGATTTTTTCTATAGAGGTATGAAAATAGCTTATTATAGAAGCAGACAAAAGACCTCCCGCGAGCCCTAAAAATAGCCAGGGGAGCCTCGCCTTAGATATTTTTAGCGGTGAGGCCTCTGAAATTTCATATTCAATAACACCTGCCATTAATGAAATATCCTCGTTTGCCTCCTCTTCCATAACATCAATAATATCATCGTTGGTTATTCTACCTATGAGTTTTCGCTGATTGTCGACAACAGGTATATTAATCAAATCGTACTGTTTGGCAATTTTTGCTACCTCTTCCTGGTCCATGTCAACATGAGCGCTGATGACGTCCGGATGCATGATATCTTTAATCTTCTTGCTTCGGGGTTCTAGAACAAGGTCTTTAATAGGTACAACCCCTACAAGCTTATTTGATTCATCTACAGCCCATACGTAATAAAGGTTCTGAACTTTTTCTCTTTTTTCCCTGATAGTTTCTATGGCCTCTTTGATAGTAGAGTTTTCATTAACCGATACGAATTCCAGGGTCATTATCCCGCCTGCCGTATCTGTTTCATAACCCAATAACTTTCTTAGCTCTTCAGATACCTCAGGCTGTACTATGTCAATTATTTTCTGGGATCTTTCCTTGGGTAGGCTGCTGAAAATATCCGTCGCATCATCTGAGTTGAGCTCATTTAATATTTCGGCAACCTTATTGTCACTAAGCTTATTGAAAATATTTTCTTGGATGGAGGATGGCATTTCAACTAAAACATTGCCTGCCTCCTCAGGGGTGAGAAGATCTATTATTTCGAACATCTCATCGTCTTCAAGCTGCTCTAGCAGATCTGCAAGGTCTGCTGGGTGAAGCTCGGCAATATGTCTTTTTAGCTCATTATGGCCTTTTTCATCCCCGAGCAGATCCTTTAATTCATTACTAGTTATGTTATGGTTAGTCTGGTTCATTTTTTATCAGTTCTTGGTATTTTTGAAGTCTGAGAAAATGATTTCAGCAGCCTTTTTCCCTGACATAATCATTCCGCCAAATATAGGCCCCATTCTTGGGCCTCCAAAAACATTATTGGCAGCCATCCCGACAACATAAAGGCCCGGAAACACCATTTTTGTATTTGATACGGTAAATTGCTCCCCTGCATCAGCCCGCAAGGACATCTCACCGATTACACCGCCAGTTCTTGTGTTAAGCTTAGCGTCGATTTTTTTTGTTATAATAGAACATATATCTGCGGGGTGACCGGTTCCATCCACCACATATGTTGCCTTTATGCTTAAAGGGTCCACAAAGAGGCCTAAGTGTTCTGTGGGTGACCAGTTTAATACCAAACCTGATACCCTTTTTGCACCATTTTTCTCATCAAAGAGCACATCTGTAACCTTGATTAGATTAAAAATAATTGTCCCTTGCTGAACACATTTGGAAATTATAGTTGACGTTGCCTCTATGGTGTCTATTGTATAGTATCCACCTCCCCTGTCGTTATAGCTTATCCCCAGCTCATTTATAATGGGTAATGCATCTGACTGTATAACGCCTTCGTTAAACATCATTGCTCCACCCCACATGCCCCCACCAGGGGCGAGTTTTGATTCAAATATAACTGACTTCATCCCAGCCTTGGCAAGATAATAACCAGCAATTAAATTTGAAGGCCCTGCACCAACAAGGGCTGCGTCAACCTTAAGGGATGCAAGGAATTTATGAAAGTAAGATTCAATAATGGATTTTGAAATAGTAAGGTCATCAATCTTCATTTTTTTCTCCAATTAAAACAGTTTACATATCCCAATCTTATATATAAAAGAATAGTTATGGCGGAAAGGGGAAATATTGCTATCAGCGTTCCGAGAAAATACTGATCATGAGTGTTCATTTTTTTTTCTTAGAAATCAAGGCGAATCCACATAAATAATCATTTTAAAAAAGGTGAATATTTCTCTAAACCTTCTGTTTTGTCGACAATAGAGGCTTGCGTCTACCATTATCCATAAAAAAAGTTATTCTTATTAACGTGGGTAAAGGCCCTTTATGCTATGCAAAGATGTTACACCCCTATCTGACTATAAATAAAGATTTTTTGTGTATTATTATTTATTACTAGCGTCTACGAGCATTTGGCAAGAAAGAATACCCTTTTTAGGTCTCAAGTCAACAAAATATTCGTATTGACTTAAAAGTTTGTTTTTGATATTCAACGTAACCTTGAGAGAACTAAATTTTAGGACATACATTTATTTTACGTAACATGTAACGAGACACATATCATGGACTATAAAAAGACGCTTAATCTGCCTAAAACTGATTTTCCCATGAAGGCAAATTTGGTCAAAAGGGAGCCGGAATTAATAAAAAAATGGGAAGATGAAAATATATATTCAAGAATAAGGGAAATTTCCAAGGGGAGACCTTTGTATATATTACACGACGGCCCGCCCTACGCTAATGGCAATATACATATGGGAACTGCCTTTAATAAAGTATTAAAAGATATAATTATTAGATCGAAGCAGATGGAAGGGTATGATTCCCCTTATGTACCTGGTTGGGATTGCCATGGATTACCTATAGAATGGCAGGTAGACCATGACCTTGGGGAGAAAAAGCGTCAAATGACCCAGTCTGAGGTGAGAAAAAAATGCCGTGAGTTTGCAAGCCGTTTTATAGACATTCAAAGGGAGGAGTTTAAAAGGCTTGGTATTTTTGGAGAATGGGACAACCCATATCTGACAATGAATTACAAATATGAGGCCACCATTGTAAGGGAGTTTGGAAAATTTGCCCTTAATGGGAGCCTGCTTAAAAGTAAGAAACCTGTCTACTGGTGCAATTCATGCTCTACGGCCTTGGCGGAGGCAGAGGTTGAGTATGAGGACGACACATCTACGTCTATATTTGTCAGATTTCCCTTCATCTCTGACCTTTCTCAGTCCTATCCTGAACTTGCGGGAAAGGACGTATGTATAGCTATTTGGACCACAACACCATGGACAATACCTGCCAATTTAGCTGTAGCTCTTCACCCTGATTTTAAATATGTGGCTGTTCAAACAGATAAATATGGTGTGCTTATATTGGCTGATGGTCTTCTAGAGGCTTTTGTTGATAAGGCGGCGATTGAAAAATATGATATTCTCACGGAGATTAATGGGGAGAAGTTAGAGGGCTTAAAGGCTAAACACCCTCTTTATGATAGGGAATCAGTCATTATACTTGCCGATTATGTAACCCTGGACGTTGGAACTGGTTGTGTTCATACTGCGCCCGGACATGGTCAGGAAGACTATGAAAGTGGATTAAAATATAATTTGGATATCTATTCCCCTGTTGATGATAAAGGTAGATTTACTGAAGATGTTGAATTTTTTGCCGGGCAGGATGTGTTTGATGCAAATGCCAAGGTTATACAAAAGCTGAAGGATGTAGGCGCACTTATTCAGGAGGAATCAATCACCCATTCATACCCTCATTGCTGGAGATGCAAGAAACCAGTGATTTTTAGGGCAACAGCGCAGTGGTTTATCTCTATGGAAAAAACAAGGTTGCGGGAGAAGGCCCTTCAGGCAATAAGAGGTGTAACTTGGGTTCCAAAGTGGGGCGAGGAAAGAATTTATGGCTTGGTTTCCAACAGGCCTGACTGGTGTATTTCAAGGCAGCGATTATGGGGGGTACCCATAACGATGTTTTATTGCGAAAAATGCGGCCA
>CAYMVB010000228.1:0-2157 GCA_964393665.1 uncultured Desulfobacteraceae bacterium
AGATATGTCGCCGACCTTTACTATTTCCCTCTTAGCCACCTTGATAGTGTAAGTATTAGTTGTCATAGTTAAGGGATCAAATACATTGAGGGCGTAGGAGTTATTAACCCTTAAATCAAGGGAGCCAAGGAAGCAGCTTAAGCTCGAGGCGATCATCGGTTTTGATGGCAGTGTAAGTACCCTCGTCTCTGTGCCTTCCCCCTTTCCTATTGATAAGACCAGGCTTTTACCTTTAATTCTCCCGGATATCATGAAATCTATGGAATCCGCTACGATGGAATATTCAAATTCATTTAAAAGGAATTCTTTGTCTACCTGAGCCCTTGTGTTGCTCATAATTTTTTTTCTTGAGCCCATGAGATCAATAAAAAGAAGTATTTTTTCGTTCACCTCAAAACCGCTGCTGATTTTTTTAATCTTAGTAACAGCGTAACCCACCTTGTTTTCCTTTAAGAAAATATCCATCCAATGTTCTGATTCTTCCTCAAAGTTACTTTGGCTATAAACATTATGGGTATTTACAGGCGGTGACGTATCATGTTCTCTTTTCACCAAGAGAAACAGGGTAAACAGCCAGATAATAACTATCAATATCCCAGATGTGTTAAAAATTACAGATCTTTTCATTTTTCCCTTTATTTATATTAGCATAAAAACGAGGCTTTTCTAACCTGCTAAAAAATCTGGGTTAAATATAAACCGGCTCTGCTAATAAATCAGGTAGGACAATTTTTTGCAAGGCTAAAAGACGCTTTTTCCTGGAGTGTATGTTTACCTATGCTGGCTAGGAATTGATAAAACCGTTTTGGCAAGCGTATAAATCGATGCTTAACTATACGCCAGCCAATTTTAAAAGTTTTTTTGTAACTGCCTTAGTGGAGGAGTAAACCGGCCATTGGTAATGGGCATTCGTGCAAGCGGAGACTAAGTCAAGCAGGCTGTTAGTAGAGGTTTTGATGCGCGGCATTCAGGATGGGAAAAAATTTATGAACGGTATCAAGGTAAAGATGAAAATGTCATGGCCATTTTTTAGCATGAAATGAGGAATCAATTTAAATAAGGATGATTTATCGTTTTACTTATGGTTATTGAAATTTTTTATCGTAATCTTATAGACAGGCTTTTTTACATCTTGTATTTTCCAAAGTCTTCGGGCTTTAGTTTTTCAAGTATGTCCTGCCACTTTTTCCCTTTTTCACTTTTATCTAAAGGAACACCCTCGTTTAAGTCCTCTATTTGTTTTGATTTGTCAATTACCTCATCCGATACGAATATAGGCGCCTTCGCCCTAATAGCTAATGCAATCGCATCACTGGGTCTCGCATCTATTGTTAATTGCTCTTTGTCTCTATTTAGATGAATAAATGCGTAATAGGTATTATCTTTCAGATCATAAATTTCTATTTTGTTAATCCGGATATGAGCCTTATTCATTATACTCATTAACAGGTCATGCGTCATTGGCCTTGAAAATTTTATACCTTCCATTTCACTTGCAATTGCTGTTGCCTCAAGTAGGCCAATCCAGATTAACAAGGTTCTTTCACCTTCGATCTCCTTCAGTATGATAATCGGACTGTTTGTGACCGGGTCCATATTTACTGAAAATATTTTCATTGCATTTAGCATAGTATTACCTTTTTTAGTGAGTTTTATTGTTCATGTAACTCATTGTTTTACTCAAAAAATATCCTTTACCCACACTCGCCTTTGAGAAGGGACAGCGATACTTGCCACTTGTATTTTAGCTGATAAGTAACGTAAGGCTCTTCAATATGTCATCTTAAGGTTAACGTATGTAACGTTACTAATTTCTTATATCTTAGCATTTCTGCGCATAGGTCTTCAAGGCCCTTTTTCATCCTTTTTTTGGGGTGGTCTAAACGGGATGATCTTTTTTCCCTTATTTTTAGGCACCATTGCTGTTTTTTCAACAATACTTTTCTCCGCCTTAGCATCTGGCAGAGGCCTGAGTGCCTGGATTTTTACAGGTTTGCCGTCCATGGTGAAAGGCATGCCATGTATATATTCCTCGCGTAAGATCCATGAAAAACTATTCAAGGGTATCGTTAAGGAAAGAAATTGCACAACAAACCAGCCTTTTTTTATATCAGGTTTAATTGAATCGATTCTCGCAAAAAAGGCAGGCTTTTCATC
>CAYMVB010000229.1:0-2516 GCA_964393665.1 uncultured Desulfobacteraceae bacterium
ATCTTTACAGGCAGATAAAGCTCTCCCCTCCTCGACTCTATAGCTACTTTACTGCCATTGATCAGTTTTAATCTTCGAGCATCTTTCGGGTTCATTTCCAAAAACGCCTTCGGTTCCTCTCTTTCAAGGATAGAAACCTTCCTTGTCATAGTACCCGTATGGAATTGAAAGCCAACCCTTCCGGTGATGAGCTGAAAGGGAAATTCTTCGTCCGGCACTTCCGGCGGTGGTGCATACTCACGCGCATCAAAGAAACCCAATCCTCGAGCAAATTTATCTTTATGCAAAAACGGAGTCCCATCATGCTTTTCATCAGGGCAAGGCCATTGTAAGCCCCATGAATTATTGAGCCTGCCAAAGGTAATCCCCCTATAGGAAGGCGTGGTCCTGTTTATTTCATCTAGGATATCAACAGGGCTATCATAATGCATCGGATACCCTGCCTTGGATGATACCTTACATATTATTTGCCAGTCTGGCATGGTCCCATCTAAGACTGGAATAGCTTGCCTGGAAAGCTGAACCCTTCTTTCTGTATTGGTGTATGTTCCCATCTTTTCGGCAAAACTAGATGCCGGCAGCACGACATTGGCCAATTTAGCTGTCTCTGTTAGAAAGATATCCTGGACTACAAGGAAATCAAGATTTCTCAACACCTTCCTTGCATGTTTGGAATCAGGATCACTCATCGCAGGGTTTTCACCCATAATATACATAGCCTTAATGTCTCCCCTTTGGCCTGCATCCATCATATCTGTAAGGGTAAGCCCGGCCTTATCGCTAAGATCATTCACACCCCAGGCCTCCTCAAACAACCCTTTAATTCTTTGGTCTGTAACAGGCTGATAACCAGAATATACATTCGGCAATGCACCCATATCACAGGCACCTTGAACATTAGATTGGCCCCTTAGTGGATTTACACCCGTTGATGGAGATCCAACATGACCAGTTAGCATGGCAAGGTTGGCACAGGACTTTACATTATCTGTCCCGGCAACATGCTGGGTTATTCCCATTGCATAAAGAATCATAGATTTTTTACTCTTTGCATAAATTTCAGCTGCGCTTCTCAGTATGGCTTTGTCAATGCCTGTAATCTCAGAAACCCTTTCCGGTGTATACTTTTCTAAGACCTCTTTCAGTCTCTCAAAATTTTCTGTTCTGGTTTTAATATACTCACTTGCTTCCCATCCTTCTTTGATAATAATGTGCATAAGTCCGTTCAATAAGGCCACATCACTTCCAATAGTATGACTCATGTGAATTGTCGCTAACTTGGCTATTTTTGTATCCCGAGGGTCCGCCACAATTAATTTTGCATTTTTTTCCCTCACCGCACATATCATTCTTGAGGCAATCAATGGGTGCTGTTCCGTGGTATTAGAGCCAATAACAAAAAAGACCTCTGCATCCTCCATTTCTCCAATAGAATTTGTCATTGCTCCGCTTCCAAAGGTAGCGGCCAGCCCGGCCA
Organism: uncultured Desulfobacteraceae bacterium; assembly: GCA_964393665.1. Taxonomy (GTDB): domain Bacteria; phylum Desulfobacterota; class DSM-4660; order Desulfatiglandales; family B25-G16; genus M55B121. Next base: position 1,478 of record CAYMVB010000229.1, read on the forward strand.
CTGTTGAGGCGTGTCAAAGGCGTGCGCAATGATCAACGTTATTAGTCTTAAAAGTTGCCCTTGCCATTTTCATAAATAAATAATTTTCCTCATTTGTCAGTTTAGCGGAAGATAGAAACGCAAGGGCATCACTTCCATGCTTTTCCTTTATGTCCAGTAAATTTTCAACAATGAGATCAGTGGCCTCTTCCCATGTAGCCTCTCGGACAAGGCCCCCATCACGAATCATTGGTGATCTCAGCCTTTCCGGATGATTAATAAACTCATACGCCCTCCAGCCCTTTACACAAAGAGAGCCTCTGCTAACAGGATGGTCCGTGCTTGGCGTTACACCAACTGCCCTCCCATCCTTTTCCTCTATATAAAAACTGCACCCGCACCCACAATAGGGACATACAACTAATGTTTGGGACATTATATCGCCTCCTTAATATGACTAATATCTGAATATCTAAAAACTGGCCCGTCCGTGCAGCAATAATACTCTCCAATAGCACAGTGGCCACACTTTCCAACTCCACATTTCATCATCCTTTCTAAAGATACAAATACCTGCTCTTTTGGTATATCTCTCTTCAAAAGCTCTTCAATAACAAAACGATACATTATCGGAGGGCCGCAAAGAGCGCAAAAGGTATTTTCAGAGTTTAATTGAACTCCTTTAAAAAGACCTGTAACCACGCCAACATACTGTCTCCATATTCCCTCGTCATCCACATCAACACTTAAAAGGTAGTTTAAGTCTGTTCTATTCATAAGCCCTAAAAGCTCATATTTAAACAGTACGTCATCTGGATTTCTGGCTCCATACATGAGTACAATATCTCCGTAATTCTTTCTGTCATCAAGAACTGCCTGAAAAAGGGACCGCAATGGAGCCATTCCTAAACCACCAGCAACAAGCAGAAGGTCTTTACCCTTCAAAGTCTCCAATGGAAAACCATGTCCAAAAGGGCCTCTTAAACCAACGTGATCACCCTTTTGAAGTTCGAATAAGGCCCCTGTCACTGAGCCGGCCTTTCTCACGCAAATCTCAATT
>CAYMVB010000230.1:0-15785 GCA_964393665.1 uncultured Desulfobacteraceae bacterium
TATAGCAGGGAGTAAAGAAGCATGGATGCGTGACCTCCGGAAAGCACAAAGCGATCTCTATCATGCCAGCCCGGGTTTTTGGGATTGTGTTTTAAGATCTTGGTCCATAAAACATAGGCGGCAGGGGCTAAGCCCATTGGCGCTCCCGGATGGCCGGAATTCGCCTTTTGAATGGCATCCATAGCAAGTGTGCGAATTGTATTGATACAGATCTCATCGAGGTTTGGGTATTTTTCTGTTAGATTTTTGGTCATGGTTCTCTTCCTTGTTAATGCAACTGGTAAGCGTTTTACGTATGATTCAAATTAGTAATAAACTATATGGCTAAAATCAATGAACAAATATGTCTTGAATAAAGCTGGAAATGGTTCTTGCTATAAAAATTATAATGCAGGTGCATGGTTAGATAATATTGCCTAATTATTTTTTTATATGTACATAAAAGAATAAACGGAATTGTAATGTGAGCCTTGTGGGGAAGCATTAGATAAAAATTTTCTCTCGATTAGGATCATATAGGGCTTTTTCGTGTACAGTGGCTGATATTTTTTCCCCGTAATAATCTATCTCATATTCATTGAAGTTGACATAATCCGTTTCTATAAAGGCATAGGCGATATTTTTTTCAATCGTGTATCCGTAACCCCCGCTTGTTACTACGCCGAGAACTTCACCTTTGTGGCAGATTGTTTCGCCGCCTCGAAAAAAGACAGGCTTGGCATCGTTTAGGGTAAAACAGCAAAGCTTGCGGTTAGGGCCAACCTCCTTTATTCTTAGAAGTGCGTCACGCCCAATAAAGCTTCCTTTTTTCAGGTCTACACAAAAGCCAACTCCTGATTCATATGGGTTATGATCTGGCGTTAGTTCAGCGCCCCAGTATCTATAACCCTTTTCAAGCCGGAGAGAGTCAATGGCTCGGTAGCCAACGTTTTTAACACCAAGGTCCTGGCCGTTTTTCCACAGGGTTTCGTATATATATTTGCAGTATTCGGGCTGGACATATATTTCGTAGCCTAATTCACCGGTATATGTAATGCGGACTACCAGGGCAGGGGCATAGCCTATGGTGATATAGCGACACTGTCCAAATTGAAGGCGTTCATTGCTAATATCATCTTTCGTTGAAGTTTTAAGTAGTTCGCGAGAATAAGGCCCGCAGACGTTAATCATTGAATAGCAAGATGTCACATCTCGGATTGCTACAGAGCCATCACATGGTATATGTCTTTTAATCCACGTAAAATCGTGAACACCAAACGCAGTTCCTGTAATAATAAAGAAGAGTTTTTCCGACAGGCGGCTAATGGTAACGTCACACTCTACGCCGCCGCGTTCATTGCAAAGCTGGGTATACGTAACATTTCCTAAGGGTTTATTAATATTGTTTGCAGCCAAATAATTCAGAAACTGAAGGGCCCCATCTCCTTCAACTTCGAATTTGCTGAATGAGGATTGATCTATGAGCCCTACTTTCTCACGCACTGTTCTATGCTCTTTGCCGACCTGTGCGAACCAGTTTGGCGTATTAAAAGAGGGGATGTCCTTTTGTTCTAAGCCTTCCTGCGCAAACCAGTTTGCCCGCTCCCAACCAAATTTCTGTCCATAAACGGCACCTTTATTCTTTAGGATGCTATAAAGGGGGCTTTGCTTAATGCATCGGGCAGTATCATGTTCCTCATAAGGCCATGATATGGTATAGTGTTTTCCGTAAATTTCTTTTGTTCTATCAATTAAATATGTAGGACCGCTGTGGTGTTTACCAAATCGTGCTATATCTAAAGGCCACAAATTTACGCTCGGCTCTCCTTCTATAATCCACTCTGCCATCATTTTCCCCGCCCCACCACCTGCTGCAATGCCAAATGCGTTAAAACCTGTCGCAACAAAACAATTATCCATCTCTGGCGCGGGACCCATAATGCAGTTACCGTCCGGTGTAAATGCCTCGGGACCATTTATCATGCGAACTATGCCTGTCGTTTCAAGGATAGGTATGCGTTTAATGGCACCCGTAGAAAGGGGTTCAAAATGATCAAAATCTGCTGCGAGTAATTTTTGTGTAAAGTCTTTTGGGATACCGTCAACTGCCCAAGGAATCCCGTCACGCTCATAGCCCCCTATTACCAGGCCACCAACCTCTTTCTTATAGTAGAGAAGGCTGTCTTTATCCCTCATCGTCGGGAGATTTGAGGGCATTCCGTAAATATCTTCAGTAACAAGATATTGGTGCTGGAATGGTACGAGAGGAATGTTGATGCCCATCATCCTGCCGATTTCTTTTCCCCACATGCCCGCTGCATTTACAACAGTTTCGCATGTAATTTTTCCCTTGTTCGTATTAACAGCCGTTACACGGCTTCCTTTTAATTCGAAGCCAGTTACAAGAGTTTGGCGATAAATTCGCGCCCCACGACTCTTTGCGCCCTTTGCCATTGCCATTGTGAGGCCGCTTGGGTCGGCTTGGCCGTCAGATGGTATGAATGCTGCACCTATGACTCCTTTTAAATCCATAATAGGGAATAGATCCAGGGCATCTTTTGGTGAGATGATATGCATATCCAGGCCGAATCCACGGGCCATTGCGGCCCCCCTTTTAAGTTCAGAGAAACGGTCCCTACAGCACGCTAGATGAAGGCAGCCGCTTTCTTGCCACCCTGTCGTGAGATCTGTTTCCTTCTCAAGCCGTTTATACAGCTCTACACTGTATTTTAGCATTTGTGTTACATTCTGGTTGGATCGTAATTGCCCTATAAGTCCGGCTGCATGCCACGTTGAGCCGCTTGTCAGTTCGCCTTTTTCGATAATAATCACATCTGTCAAACCCATTAAGGTGAGATGATACGCAATGCTGCATCCAATAATACCTCCGCCAATTATAACTATTTGAGCATTTTCATGCATTTTGCATCCCATTTAGGGTTTTTATAGAGAGAAGATAAAATTTTATTTTTGGAAATTACATGTAGCAATTTCAGGGTTTATTTTCAATGAGAAAATTATGATAGAAAAATGAATCGTAATTTTTTGGCTGTAAATAAAATAAATACTAACTTTTTGCTTTTAGAATTCTACAAAAAAGGAGGGTCATTAAACGAAGCTTTATTAGTGATAATAGTAAAGACGAGGCTTTTTGGGGTTTGTAGTTATATTTATCTTGTACAATCCATGATCCTCTTGGATATTACGAAAGTCAACTACTATCGGCTAAGGCCGATAGCTTGAGGGTCAGAGGCAAAAAGGCACACAGGCTTACTAAAGGCGAGGATTTTTCTCGCATTCACCAAAGGAGACAATACATGTCTATTAACGATGCATGGTGGGACAATGGAGAGCCTTTCTTTAGCCCATTTTCTTTATCACTGAGCACGTATGTAATCTTAATCTTCGTTACCTAATTAGCCTGAAAAAACTTCACTATTTGATCTGCGTGAATTACACCATCATATTCCATGTTCTCCAAACCCTTCTTCAATGATCCCTTTTCACCGTCAGGGTCACCCAGGCACGTAACTATTATATCCGCTTCACTTAAGTCCTCTTCTTCTGTATATACATTGGTAGTTGCAATAACATACATGCCCGCATTTTTTGCTGCTAAAACACCGTTTCTTGAATCTTCAACAACAAGACATTCTTCTGGTTTAAGGCCTGTTTTCTTGAGGGCAAGTAAATAGATTTCCGGGTCTGGTTTTTTTTTGCTAACTATATCACCAGCAAGTACAAAGGAAAACTCTATCTCGTTTAAAATTTTTCTGGCTATTGTATTTGCTGCTCTTTCATTGGATGTTGTACAAATCCCCAATATGATACCTGCAGCCATTGCCTCTTTCATGAGCCTTTTAACGCCAGGCCTCAATGGAAGTTTACCGCTTTCAACTAAGCTTATAAATATTTCAGTTTTTGCCTTATGAAGATTTTTTATTAGTTCGTCTTCTTCATCCTTATTTAGATTGGAGAAAAGTCCTTCAGTTTGAAAATAGTGCCTCATTCTTTCCTTACCTCCGGAAACCTTGAGCAACTCATGGTATTTTTCTACATCCCATTGGAATTTATAACCGAATTTTTTGAACGTTTCATTAAAGGCCACCCTGTGGCCATCTTTTTCCGTATCGATTATAACACCATCCTGATCAAAAAAAAGTGCCTTTATTTTCGACATAGTATACCTCCCCACTGTTATTTGGCCAAACACCTGCTCAAAAAATCTAAATCGTTAAGTCTTATACCACGAAAAAATTTTAATAGATAAAAAGGTAAAAAAGATTTCTCGATATTATGCCTTGCCAGCAGAACCCAGTAAATCAATCCAGTAATTTATCTTATCGATAATAGCGGACCTAATGGCTAAGTCAACTTTGCCTGGATTGTACTCATCTCTGTGAGATGAAATGTATTCGTAGGTTGCATCAATAAGTGTGTGCTTTAAGTCAGTTGACACGTTAAATTTTGAGCCACCAAGAGATACAAGCCGTTTTACAACATCCGGTTGCAAACCTGTCCCGCCATGAATGACAAGTGGAGTTTTTGGCTCATCGCCATTGATTAATTCATATATTTTCTTTAGTCTGTCAAAGTCCAATTTAGGATTTTTAGTCTTATAAACTCCGTGGGCTGTACCGATTGCCGGCGCGAATATATCCACGCCAGTCTCATTGACAAATTTTAACGCGCTTTCAGGGTCACACAAGGCAGCCTCGTCCTCTGCTACCTTTACTTGATCCTCAACCCCGGATACTGTTCCAAGCTCACCCTCTACAGTTATATCACCAATGTTATGGCAATATTCACATATTTCCTTAGTTTGCCTGATGTTTTCACTAATGTTTTGTTTCGATGCGTCTATCATGATATTAGTATAGCCGGCGTCTGCGACCTCCTTGCAATATTCAACGGAATCGCAATGGTCCAGATGCAGACAAATGGGTACACTGGAAGATTCTGCAAGAGTTTTATAAACAGATGAAAGCACTGTAGGGCCTATGAATTTTGTTGGCGCAACTGATACCTGGATTATGAGAGGTGCCTTATTTTTCTCAGCCGCTTCAACTACTGCCTCCATCTGAATTATATTTGTTATATTGAATGCGCCTACGGCGTATTTTTCATATGTGGCCTTTAAAAGAATATTTTTTGCACTTACTATTGACATTTTTCCCCCTTTAAGCAAAATAGCTTTTAAGAAATCTTACAAATCTTTCATTTTCCTCATCAAGACCGGGCGTTACTCTAAAATAGCCGTCTTTGCCGTGGATAGGTGCAATTTTTTTAAGGAAAATCTTTTCCATATCTATTGCCGCCTGAAGAATTTCCTCGGTGGTTTTTCCCTTCATGGTTGCATCTATGAGCATGTAATTCCCATGTGCTTGATATGGTTTGAGCCCTACCTTTTTTGCCTCTTCAAAGAATATATCCATCCATCGATTATTATGTTTTACCTTTTCCTCAATCTCTTTTGGGTTGTCAAGAATCGCCTCAGCAGCGGCCATCGACATAAGGCTTACGTTCCAGGGTAGAAACATCCTTTTAAAGGCTTCAATCATCTCCTTGGTACCCAATACATAGCCAAACCTTACTCCTGCGAATCCGTGGGCCTTTGAGAGGGTAACAGATAGGAAAACATGCGGATATGTTTTTATTAAAGGGGCCTTTGATGGAATTTCCGGGTGGTAATCGAGGTATGCCTCGTCTATGCACAGGGGTATTCCTGTTTCACAAAAACGCTTCAGGTCAGCATCCTCAATAAAAACTCCCGTTGGATTGTTTGGATTAATAATAAGAATTAATTTTGTTTTTTCTGTTATGGCATTGAGCATTGCGTCCACATCGTATTGCAAATCATCCTCTCGCACAGGTATAGATACTACCTTTCCTCCGCATAATTCGGCTCTTGGAGGAAACAAGCCAAAGGTTGGGTTTGACATAATTATTTCATCACCAGGCTGCAAAAAAATACGCATCATACTATCTATAATTTCTGATGAGCCATTGCAGAGGGCAATATTTTCAGGTTCGAGGTCATAGCTTTTGGCAATCTTAGTCCTCAAGCTTAACATACTGTCTGGATAACGATTTCCCTTTTTGACTGCTTCGGCAACTGCATGTACAACCTTGTCTGATGGAGGTATGGGGTTTTCGTTAAGCATGAGTCTTGCCATTTCAGGACTAGCCCATGCCTTATCTAAAATGCTTGTATTATAATCTCTTGCAGTTAGTAGCCAGGGAACAAACCACTCTTTTAATTCCTTCATTTTTTTCTCCTTAATTAACTTTTAAAATGGGTAAGAATTATAATAATGTTGAAATGTAAATTTTATTTTTATTTTAGCATACAGTCTTTAATAATTTCTACTATAATCCTAAAGGACGTTTTCCGATTTTTTTCTGTACGAATTGTAATATACCAAGCATGACTATAACAATAACTATGATGGATGTACACATTGCATTTGCGCTTGCTGTCCACCCATCGTTGTCAAGCATGATAATCTCTATTGCTGCAAGATGAACTGTGGCGGATACGAGAAATACAACAGCGCTTATAGTTGTCATTGACCTCATGAAAAAGTAGGTAAAATTTTGAAAAAATGCGACCTTTGAAAGTGGAAGAATTATCTTAAAAAATGTCCTGATTGCGTCTCCACCGAGGCTTATAGATGCCTCTTCAATAGATGGGTCTATGTTTCTTAGATTTGATATGCTGGATAATATGCCAAGAGTGAAATTGCATATTACTACATTTATAATTATAATCCACGGTGTGCCATAAAAGATATAGTATGGTTTATTAAATGCAAGAATATAGCCCAGGCCCATTACAAGGCCTGGAATGGCAGCGGGCATGACAGATAGGAGGTATATTAGTTGCTTAAAGTACGGTTTTCGTGTCTCCATAACGTAACCGGCAATGAGAGTTAAAAAGGCTCCTGCAATGCCTACAATCAGAGAAATCCATAAGCTTGTCCATATAGCGGAATACCCGCCTATCGATGGGAAATGATAATGCTGTAAGGTAAGAGACCAGTCATAGGGCCAGATTTTAACAAAAGATCCTACAACCACTGTTAAAAATACAAGAACTATAGAAAGGGAAATAAGGCTGCAATAGGTTTTATATACTAATTTTTTTAATGGCCTTGAAGGCGGTATCACAGGTTTTGCAGCGCCGCTTATCATAGAGAATGTCTTACGTGAGATATAGTAATTGAACATAAATGCCATCAGTGAAGGCACGAGAAGAATAATACTTATAGTTGCGCCCAGATCAAAACGGTAGAGGTTTGTGACCTGTGCATAGATTTCAGTTGCCAGGACGTTATAGTCTGCGCCAATAACTACAGGGTTTCCAAAATCCGTGATTGTCAAATTGAATGTAAGGGCTGCTGCGCTGAATATGCCATACTTTGCAGAGGGAAGTGTTATTCTGGTGAAGACCTTAAACGGAGTTGCTCCCAGACTCTCTGCCGCCTCATCCAGTCTGATATCTACAGCGGAAAGTGTTGTATAGAGAATTACAAATGCGTGGGGCAGGCAATAGAGGACTTCTGATACAATAATACCTGTTGAACCGTATATATTCCAGTCTGTTTGCAGAAGGTGAGCGGTAATTAATCCATTTCTGCCGAATAAATAAATCAGCGCAAGGGCCTGCACAATAGAAGGGGCTATGAGGGGCATCATGATAATATTTCTGAAAAAGGCTTTACCCGAAATAGTAGTCCTTGTCATGGCATAAGCGAAAAAGAAAATTATTACGGTTACAATAAAAGTGGTCACAGAGGATACGTAGAGGCTGTGCCATAATGCGTTTAATGTATATGAGGTTGTGAAATATTTTTGAAAGTTTTCCAGGGTGAAATTTATAAGGCTAAACTCTCCACCCTTAAAAAAACTCATAGTCAGTATTGACCACAGCGGGAAAAGCATAAAGAAAGCAAGCAGCAGTCCTATAAAAATAGTTACAGCCGGTATGATAAATTTATCAAATTTCATTCGCACAGGAGAGACTACATATTCGCTTACTATGTCAATTTCTTTCTGTTTTGTATTCATTTCCGTACTTTTTTATTAGATAATTTCACGTCATATTGATTTCGTTTATTAACAAGGCCCCCACGGTAAGATCAAATAGTTTTTTTATAGTTAGTCTCTCATAACTATAAAAAATTAAATCAATTTATCAAAAAGCTCGGAATAGATATGAAATGCGTCAGGCGGAAAATAAAGCCTGATTTTTCCCCCTCTTTTGAGCCCCGATTTCTCAAACTCTTTCTCTGGGAGGTCAAAAACCATTTCTTCTCCCTGGAGAATAAATGTAATCCTTACAACGGCGCCGATGAAATTAATAACCTCTGCAACAGATTCAACAACATTGGATTGAATGCAATTTTCATTAGAAATTGTAATTCCTATCAATTCTATATTTTCAGGTCGGATAGCAAGGTATACCTTTTCATTTTCTACTTCATCAAGATTTGAAATCATAAATTGCAGGTTTCCAAATTTTACATACTGGTTATTTTTTGTTCCTGCAATAAAGTTCGAGGTTCCCACAAATTCAGCAACAAAACTTGTCTTTGGTTTTTTGTATATATCTAACGGTGAATCAATTTGCTGAAATTTACCATTTCTCATTATTACGATTCTATCCGCAAGAGAGAGCGCCTCTTCCTGGTCGTGGGTTACGTAAATCAAGGTTATACCAAGGTCTTGCTGGAGTTTTTTTATGACCACTCTAAGACGCAACCGTATTTTCGCATCAAGGGCACTTAAAGGTTCGTCTAAAAGGAGTACCTTGGGCTTTATGGCAAGGGCCCTTCCGAGGGCTACTCTCTGCTGTTGCCCGCCACTTAGTTGCGAAGGATAATGTGTCTCCCATCCGCTAAGGTCTAAGAGTTTTAATATTTCTGCTACCCTCTCCTTTATTATTCCTTGAGGGGCTTTCCTCATATTTAAACCAAATGCTATGTTTTTCTCTACAGTCATATTTGGAAAAAGGGCATAGGATTGAAAGACAATTCCAAAATCTCGTTTTTGCGGAATAATGTTATTTATGATGGTTCCATCATAAAGAATATTCCCCGAGGTAGGTTGCTCAAACCCGGTAATCATCCTCAATATTGTTGTCTTCCCGCATCCGCTTGGTCCTAAAAAACAAATAAATTCACCGGGTATTATATCTAAACTGACATCATCAACTGCTACTAAGCGGCCAAATGTCTTCCTAACCTTTTCCAGGACCAGCATTTTTGACATAGGACATGCTCCTTTAGGTTTTACGTGGGCATCTGTGTTTTAAATTAGATTAAATTTTTATGATTTTTTATTGACTTAAAAGAATGTTACTATAGCTTTCCTTTCATGATCAGTGCAAGGGTATAGATTTTCCCTTCTTACGTATTCAGCCAAGCCCTAAACCCCGCAGTTTTACAAGATAGAATAAATTTTGGAGATGAGGCATTCATGCGGAAGCGCTTAACAAAGACGGTTTATTTCCCAATCTGAAAATACACAAAGTCAAGACATCATTTATCCTTTCCAGGATAAATGATGTCTTTTTAAATATTCTGAAAACATTTATTTAGTGAAGAAATAGCTCTGACCAAACATCAAGTATTTTTGCCCGATTCGCTGACTGCCAGGGGAAATCCATGGGGGCTAATTTAATGGTATCTAAGGCAGGCAGAGATTCTGGTCCGGGAATTCCGGGGTATGCAACGCCTAATTTAAATTTCGCGTAGTTTTTCATTGCACTTGGTGATATTGCCCAGTCTAAGAACTCTTTTGCTTCCTTTTCATTCTTTGCACCCTTCAGCAGAGAATTCACCTCTAACTCAAATCCTGCACCTTCCTCAGGAAGAATCATAGAGACTGGAAAACCCTTCTTTTTTAAAGATGAGTAAACGAAGGCGAATGAACATCCGATTGCATATTCACCAGCAGCAGTTAGTTTTGCCGGCTTTGAGCCGCTTTTTATGTATTGTCCCATGTTTTTATCTAATTTCTTGAGGAAATCCCATGCATTGTTTTTTTCCACAGGCTTATTTTTGTAATCGGGGTCGAGCATTACGAGGAGGCTGGCAATCTGCAAAAAGCCTGTTCCTGAGCTTGCCGGATTTGGCATTATAAGTTTGCCCTCATAAGCTGGATTAATAAGATCAGACCAACCTTTTGGCATAGGGAGGCCGTTTTTTTCCATAACTTTATCATTAACTACAAATGCAGCTGCATATAAATCAATTGCAGTCCAATAGCCATCCGAATCCTTAAAATTGCCTGGGATTTTTTCCCATCCCTTAGGCTTGTATGGAGCAAGCATTCCCTTTGGGATAAATTCTGCGGTGTTTGTTACTGCCCATCCCCATATGCAGTCAGCCTGTGGATTGTCCTTTTCAGCCAGCATTCTTGCACCAAGCTCGCCTGTTGAAAGGCGAATGGCCTGTATGTTAAGGTCAGGTAACTCTTTTTTTGCAAGTTCCAGATAATCGACAACCTCTTCATTTTCTAGCGAGGTATAAACAACAACATTGGACTTTGCTGCCGCTGTTCCCATCACAAAAAACACTGAGATTAAAGCACAAATAACTAACAATCCAAATTTTTTCATTATTACCCTCCTTTTAAAAGTTATAGAAATTCCTTATATCACTAATATCATAATTTCAATAAAATTCAATTAGAAATTAATTAGAAATTGGCCCTTACCGTAAAGTAAGTAAGTGAGTTATTTCTTGAGAGTTTAAGCCTATATATTCAATTTAGTAAGCGTTACCATATTCTTTATAATCATGAATTTTTTGGATCGTTTTCTTGAAATGCCTTGAGGAGTATTTTATTTAAACTTGCCTTTTTTTATGTTTTATTATACTTTTTTTAACAAAAAAACAAAACAATACGTACAATTTTCAGGTCAGGTATTACCTGCGTACTAACAATACGCTTATTTATTAGTTAATGAGATAAAACATGTATCAATGAATAAGTAAGATAACCCGGGGTTGCTACTATAGCGAAATGAAAGATAAAAGGGGAAGAACTCCTCCCTTTTATGCAAAAGGATGTATTTTTATACCTATATAATCTTTTCATTTCCAACACATTACTAATCAATCAATATGTATATCTAAATTTCATGAAAATAGGTGTAATCTCAGATACCCACCTTAAAGGTGTAAATTCTCGGCTGATAGAAATATATACTACGTATTTTAGTGATGTAGATATGATTATTCATGCCGGGGATGCGGTTTCCGCAGAGGTGCTTGAGTTCTTAGGAAAAAAGCCATTGCATGCTGTTCAGGGTAATATGGACAGTGAAGAAATAAAAAACTGGCTTCCGGTTAAGGAGATATTTGAAATCGAAGGCTTTTTAATTGGACTAATACATGGATGGGGCTCTCCATTTGGCATAGAAAAGAGGATTAGGCCGGAGTTTAAAAATGCCCAGTTTGTTATTTATGGACATTCTCACAGGGCCGTTAACCATATTCGTGATGGCGTTGTTTTTTTTAATCCGGGCACAGCAACAGGTTTTAGCGTTACTGGAGTCCATTCAATTGGTATTTTAGAAATAGGAAGTAACATTGAAGGAAGTATAATTGAAATTTGAGGTTTAAAGATGAAAGTTTTATGGGCTCCCTGGAGAATGGAGTATATTAACTCTGGTGAAAAGAAAGGCGAATGCATATTTTGTCCAGGCGACGACAGAAGTCAAGATGAAAGAAGATTCATATTGTTTATTGGGAAATCCAGCATTGTTATTATGAATAAATTTCCATATATAAATGGACATCTCCTTGTTGCCCCTATAAGGCATATATCAACCTTAGATGGGTTATTGACTGAAGAGAAACTACATTTAATTGAAATGGTAGAAAAGTCAGTAGGTATATTAAAAGAAACCATGAACCCAGTTGGGTTTAATATGGGTTTAAATATGGGCAGGGTTGCGGGCGCGGGTGTAGAAGATCACATTCATTTTCATGTTGTGCCAAGATGGGAAGGGGATACAAATTTTATGAGCATATTTGGAGATGTAAGGGTTATCCCGGAACATATTCAGAGTACATACCAAAAATTATTACCCTTTTTTAAAGAACTTAAAGAATAATGGAACTTCAATAAATAATTCAGGAGGCCCCTATGAAACACGTAAAGGCGTTTATAAGTTTAATATTGATGTTGTTTGCAGTAATAATTATCGTGGAAAACCTTGAGCAGTTATCAAGAGCTCTAACACTGAAAATAGATTTACTTTTTTGGGCCGTGGAAAGTCCGCCAATGGCCTTTTACTTTGTTTTGATAATAGTATTCTTATTTGGTATTCTCATAGCAGGCCTTTTTGGTATAGTAGAGCGTTTTAAATTAAAAAAGCAAATAAGGGATCTTTTAAAAGAGAATAAGGGCAGAGACAAGGAGCTGGATTCATTGAGGAACCTTCCTATTGTTCAGAGTACGGCAGATGAAAAAAAACCAGAAGAAATAGATGAGAGATAAAAAAAGCCTGCAGGTAATTCTTTATACCCGTGCCAATGAACTATGTATAAACAGCCTTGAATTTATGATGATTTATTACATACTGAAAACGTAATAGCGTGGCTTAACATGTTAGTATATTTTATATTTCAGAATATAACCCAAGTTTTCACGCGTTATTTTTTTTAAAAAAGCAGTAAATTTATTCCAGATATAACACTAAATTAAAACGTGAAGTTAGTTATGTGGCAGTATATAAAATACTGGGTTTTTGATTTGCACGTCTTGAATGCAGCCATTCTATTAGTGGTTGTACTTTTAGGGGCCTTTATCATCTACTGGTTTATTCAGTCAAAAAGGTTAGAGAAGTTCAAAAAGGAATTGGACAAAGGTGACAAGGCCTTTTTTCAAGGTATTCAATACATGCTATCTAATGATACAGATCATGCTATTGAACAATTTACAAAGTCTGTCCAGATTAATTCAGATACCGTTGAGACCTATATTGCACTGAGTAATCTTTACAGGTCGAAGGGCGACTTTGACACTGCCATAAGAATCAGGCAGGGTATAATTTTAAGACCTACCCTTGATAAGGCCATACGATTACGGGCAATTTTAGACTTAGGATCCGATTACAGGGCAGGAGGCTTTCTGCAAAGGGCTATATCTACCTTTAAAGAAGCGCTTGATAATGACCCAAACAATATTGAGGCCCTTGATCAATTAGGCAAAATTTATGAAGATATCCATGATTGGGATAATGCATTTAAAACCAAAAAAACTATATCAAGGCTGGTTAAAGGTGAACACAAAAACGTCCTCGCCCATTATCAAACAGAGCTCGGTAAAGTTCAGGAAAAAAATAACGATGATGAGGGTGCTGAAAAGAATTTTAAAAAGGCAATTTCCATTTGGAATAAATGCATTGATGCACACCTACATTTAGGTGACATTTACTTTAAACGTAAAGATTACAAAAAAGCCTTGGCTGTATGGAAAAAAATAGCGGATATTGAGCCACAGTTTACCTTCCTTGCCTATCTAAGGCTTGAAGGGGCATTTTCAGATATTATGAATACTAAATATATTGAGGATTTTCTATTTGATTCCGCCTATAAAAATTCTCATGGGTTTACACACTTAACCTTGGCGAGATATCTTTACAATAGGGGAGATATTGATGGGGCTATTAGTAAATTGAATGAGGCAATCACATTATTTCCATCCTTTTTAGATGTAAGGAAATTTAGGGGTGAAATACTTTTAAAAGAAGAAAGGAATGAAGAGGCATTGGAGGCCTTCAGAGAACTCCTCTCAAAATTAGATTTTCCCTACTTACAATTTCAATGTGCTAATTGTGGGTTTATGCCGGATAAATTAGTTTGGAAATGCCCTCAGTGTCAAAAGTGGGATACAATAAAGGTTTTAGAGCCGTCCAACTCTGAATTATCTGGTGAAAAGATCAATGATTAGGCCTTTTGCAAGCTCTCATTTAAAATAGACCAAAGTTTGAAAATTAACAGATTAGTCTTAGGGGTTTTTATCTCTACATGTATCGCTTTTTTAGATAATTTCGGTTTAGCTAACCTGGCAGTGTGTAAATTCGAATTCGTATAGCTTCAGCAAACAGGCAAGATGGATGTGATATTGAAACACTGGTTAGATAAAATTTTTTGGATATAGAAGGGGGCTTTTGGGCATATATCTTTATGTATACTTACTTGCTTTATCGCTATTTTTTTAAGGTTAGAAAATAAGGCTTTTTGAATGATTAACAGACATACTCATGCTATTTGCAAGACAATTTTCTTTTTTTTGCTGCTATTCTTTTTAACCGGGTTAGGCGAATATGGCGTTATCGCCTCACCCTCTTCTGATAAGGCACTTTTGCAAAGAGCCCGTTCCTGCGCAAACTACCTTTATAAATCTCCGGCCAAAAAGAAGTATAGGCATAATTGGGATCGCTGCATTAAAAGATATGAGAGAATCTATAAGGCCTCTGCAGGCAGTGATGAGGCAGCATATGCCATGTTTGAGGCTGGCAAGCTTTGGACAAATCTATATAGATATTCATCAAGAAAATCTGATTTAGAAATGGCACTGTCTCTATATAGAGAAATAGTTGATAAATACAAAGAACACAATATCGCTGACAACGCCCAATATAGAATAGGAGAAATATTATATAAATATAAAAAGGATTTTAAACAGGCATATGTGGAACTTTTAAAGGTAGAGATAAAGTTTCCCCATGGAGACGCGAGGTCTAAGTCATCTAAAATGATGGCAGATCTTGAGACTATATTAGAGAAAGCAAAGACCTCCTATGTTGAAAAAAAACCCTTAGAGAGCAGAAAGCAGTGCCTGGTTCATGATATAAGGCACTGGTCAACACCTACCTATACCCGGGTGGTTGTGGATATTGATAATCCAGTTGCATACAAGAAGAGGCTTCTGAAGAGAGATTTAAAGCTGAAAAAACCAAGCCGCTTGTTTGTCGATATATATAATGCCTGGATTAGTAAAGACATTGAAAGCTCAATACCGATAAAGGATGGCTTGCTAAGGAGGGCAAGGGCAGCCCAGTATAATAGAAAGACTGTCAGGGTTGTTCTGGATATAGACAATATGGTGGAATTTAAGATTTTCCATTTGTATGATCCATTTAGGATTGTAATTGATGTTCAGGGCAAGGCCGAAGAGATAAAGACCTCGGGCAAGAGAGTTTTAGAAAAGCCGGCTGAGGAGCAGGATATTTACTTAAACAACGAAAAGAAAATGTCTCTGGCAAAGCAGTTAGGCTTGGGGGTGAGGAGCATAGTAATTGATCCGGGTCACGGCGGAAAAGATCCGGGTGCTATAGGACCTAATGGTTTAACAGAGAAGGATGTGGTGCTTAAGCTTTCGAAATTGCTGGCGCATAAAATACGCGAAGACTTGCGTTGTGAGACAGTTCTAACAAGGACTAATGATGAGTTTTTACCGTTGGAAAGAAGAACTGCTATTGCAAATATGGAAAAGGCGGATTTGTTTATATCGCTTCATACAAATGCCCATAAGTACAGAAGTGCTCAGGGTATAGAGACATATTTTTTGAATGTTGCCCTGGATGAACATAGCATGAATTTGGCTGCAAAGGAAAATGCTACATCGAAAAAAAATATTAGTGATTTGCAGGTTATTTTAAATGATCTTATGCTCAATACTAAAATATTCGAATCAAGTAGCCTCGCAAAGTTTGTGCAGCAAGGTTTGTTAAGTGAACTGCGACAGGGCTACAAGAAAGTCAGGGACCGGGGTGTACGGCAGGC
>CAYMVB010000231.1:0-2502 GCA_964393665.1 uncultured Desulfobacteraceae bacterium
CTGTGGAGGAGCAGGCAATCGCTTTAAAGGAAGCAGATGTCACTATTATGAGCCCTCTACCGGTGATTGCTCCTTGCTTAAAGAGGGAAAAATGGATACACTCTTTCAAGAAAACCCGAGATGTAATCCAAAAAGAATGCTTGAGGCAGCTGTCAGCAAAAACTACAGAAGATACAAAGATAGTATAAACCCTGCAGGATGAGAACTTATTGCTCAAAAGACTGTGCGGAAACTGATTTTTCCCTTTCCCCTGATTTTTCCCAAACCTGTCATCTCACCGTTGCCACTGGCCGGGGAACCTCAGGCAGTGTAAACTCTATTTTCTTACCTATGACCTCCGAGGCATCAAGGACTTCTATCCCGATAAGCTTCCCCTCTACACTAAAATCCACATGTACCCCTGGAACAACAGTCACTGTTTTAGCCGCCTTCTCGTGAGGTTCAGCAAAGTAGATATATAGAAGGTCCCTGACTGGATCATATTCTAATTTCATTGCCTTCTCCCTCCTTCCAAAAATCTTTCCCGTATCTTGCCTTAACCGTGAGCATAACTATACTCTGATTTACGATTTTATAATACACCGTAACTTCTTTCTCTTCGAATAAGGCGCCTTCCCATGCTCTATTATACGGGAATACATATACCTTTCAAATAGTTCCGGACTTAGCGTCTTTTGCTTTCCATCCCTCATTTAAGGTTTTTGCAATCTCTTCCTTCGTGATACCACGCTACGCCATACGTGCTTTTAGGTGGGCATGAAAATCGGCCTCTCAAATCTTAATCAAGATATTCTCCCTTCAGTAACTCAAGCTAGCGTCCCTAATTTTTCAGACTCCTGAGAACTATTTTTCTATAACTAATATCTTGAAAGAGTTTAATATTTTGATTTTTTTCACTAACAGTATATGCAATTATTACTTTATCTAACCGGGACATGCCAATGATAGCATTGCGTATTTCATCGTGGCAACCATCCGTGTATTTTCACCTTCTTACATAAAAATATTTTTTAACAACATTCTTCACATTCTGCCAAACAAGCTTTTACCCCATGAAATAGACAGAGACTCAGCAAAGTTTACCCCGTAGCTCAGGTAGATGGTACCAAGGCGGATTTCACCGGGATCACCTTATCTGGAAACCTCCTAGCCTCCACCGCCTCAATAATATCAAACGCCGAATGAAACTGAGGCCACTCCCGCCCTTTACTTTTCATCTTTAGCCCGCCTGCCCAGTGGAATCCTTCCGGTTCCTTTATTCCACTGGGGTGAAACCAGTCTTTGTCCTTCGTTTCATTGGGCCGTCCATCCGAATCATCTTCACCCCGCTGAATTCCGTAGGACAGCGCAGCGTATTAAACCGGGGCGAATACCCCTTGCTGGTCTTATTTCCTTTGAGCTTTCAGCTTCTATCTTTGCGCCTTGGTTTACCCCTAGCTCCGGAAGATGGCACTGGGGCGTCTTGGCGCGAGAACCTGAATAAGTTTACAAAGTTACTAATGTCCCCCATTCCGCTGTCCTAACCCACCGATATTACGGTAGTTGTGTTCATAATGGGGTTAAACTTGGGTTAAAACTTTATATTCGCTCCTTCCAATAGTCAGGTTTTCTGTAAGGATTAGCAATTGCTACAACAAGAATTTCCTGTTCACGTATTTGTTAAATAATTCCATATGGGAAGCGCCGTGTTTGACATCGCCTTGTTCGTTTTGAACACGAATGCCATGCCTCGGGAAATTCGCCAATCCTATCAAGCGCATTCAAAACCTCGGACAGAAAGGCATGGCCAAGACCAGGCAGCTCATAATTATAATACGTGATGGCATCATCTAGCTCAATTTAAGCTATTTCGAGAAAAGTTACCTTCAATTCCAATCTACCGGTATTTTTTAAGAACCTTCTCTAAAGCTATCCCCTTGATCCTTCCTTAATCATAGGCATCAATCCTTCCTTCAGCCTCCTTCGCCCATAATTCGTCAATTTCTTTATCCGCTTTATCAAGGCTGGAAAGTAATTTATCGATTAGCTGCGCTTTCTTTGATGGCCGCAGGGTTAGTGCCTCTTTGAATAAATTCTCTCTGCCTGACATTTTGCCTCCTTTAAAGCTGTTTCCACAATACTCTTTTTCTCTCCACGTTTTTACTTTTTATTATTATATAACATTTTGAAGGCTTAATGATAGAGGCTTTTGGTAAAAAAATAGAGCTTCATTTCTTTTACTTGAAGATCTCACCCGCATTTTCTTTTTGTCCTTTTCCGCCTTTGTGGTCTAATACCTTGCTTTCTTTTTGTATGTATCCATGTGCGAAGCCCGTGTGCATCCGTGTCCTATCTATGGGACACAGATTTTTTTACTTTTTCTCTTTATCCTTCTCCCCTCCTATCCTACTGCAGTTTTTATAAGGTAAAGCAAAAACTGCCCGCCAGGGCATTGCGATTTCCCTAATCACCCGTTATGATTAGGAAAAAAAGCAACATACAAAGTCTTCGTGTCCTTTATGT
>CAYMVB010000232.1:0-2562 GCA_964393665.1 uncultured Desulfobacteraceae bacterium
GGCTATTTCTACCCAAAAGACCAACCCGTGCTCATAGAAATGGTTGACCGGCTCATGAAGAATGCTGAAATAATCCCTCTGGATGATAAGATATTAGGCCTTGTATCTCCCCACGCAGGATATATTTACTCGGGCCAGGTTGCAGCTCATTCCTATAAACAGATAAAAGATAAAAACTATGACACGGTAATAATAGTAGGCCCAAGTCATCATGTCTATTTTAAGGGCGCTTCTATTGGAAATTGGGATTTATATGAAACCCCTCTGGGGAATGTTAGAGTTAACAAAGAAATATCAAAGAAACTCTTAAGCTATAGAAAAATTTTTCATTTTGTTGAAAAGGCTCACGTAAAAGAGCACTCAATTGAAACTCAAATACCATTTCTTCAAAGGAGTTTAAAAAACTTTGACATAGTGCCTATTGTTACAGGGACATTGTCTCTTAAAGATTGTGAGGAAATAAGCGATATTCTTAGTAAAGTAGTACGTGGGAAAAATATCCTATTCATAGCATCTTCCGACATGTCCCACTACCCAAACTACGAGAATGCAAACAAGGTTGACCGCTATATCCTTTCTCTCATTGAAAATTCCAATCCATTGATTCTATTTAATGAGGCACATGATTTTCTTAAAAAAGAAATACCTAATCTAGTCACTGCAATGTGTGGTATTAATGCCGTCGTCGCTGTGATGATGACGGTTAAAAAATGCGGTGGCAACGATGCAAAAACACTCTATTATGCTAACAGTGGCGATGTTTCTATGCACGGATACCATAAAAGAGATAAAGTCGTTGGATATGGCGCAGTTGCATTCTATAAAAAATGATTTTCTAACCTAAATAACCTTACTATGCGTAAAATAATATGGAGATAAAAAACCTATGAATCCACTTGCAGAAGAATTAAATAAGATTATTCAGAATGCTAATCCAAATGTGTATGCCATGATGTCCCAAAAGGGAAAAGAACTATACTTTCCTAAAGGTATACTTTCTCAGGGCGCTGAGGCCAAGGAAAAGGCCTTTAAATATGACGCAACTATAGGAATTGCTACAGAAAACGGGGTACCAATGCACTTTCCATCTATTATTTCATATATAAACCTGCGTCCTGATGAATCTATCAGCTATGCTTCCTCTTTTGGTCTTCCTGAACTGCGAAAGACATGGCAACAGTTAATCTACTCCAAAAATCCCTCTCTAGCAAAAAAAGAAATAAGCCTTCCCGTTGTAACAAATGCTATAACACACGGCATATCTGTTACAGCTGAAATGTGGCTCGATCAAGACGATGTTATACTGATACCTGATAAGAACTGGGGGAACTATAACCTAATTTTTACTGTCCTTCACGGGGTGAGAATAAAACAGTTCCCCCTTTTTTCTGATTCCGGTGGATTTAATGTGCAGGCCTTCAGGCAATGTCTAAAGGATGAAACCGCCCAAAGAAAAAAGGTTGCGGTTTTATTAAATTTTCCCAACAATCCAACAGGATATACACCAACAAAGTCAGAGGGTGAAGCTATAGTCAACTCCCTGATTGAAATAGCGCAAAGGGGTAAAAATATATTGGCTATAACTGATGATGCATATTTCGGTCTTTTTTATGACCCTGATTCTATGAATGAATCGCTTTTTTCATCACTTGCAAGCGCCCACCCTAATATTATGGCAATAAAACTTGATGGCGCCACAAAGGAAAATTATGTATGGGGTCTAAGAGTAGGATTTATCTCTTATGGTACATCACTAGAGGGAAATCATAGAATATTTTATGAGGCATTAGAGAAAAAGACAGCCGGAGCTGTCAGAGGAACTATATCCAATAGCTCTCACCTCAGCCAGTCTATTGTCCTCGGATCTCTTAATTCAAAAAACTATAACCGGGAAAAGGAAGAAAAATTCGATATAATGAAGGCAAGGGCTAAAAAGGTCAGAGAGGTTCTCTCAAATACAAAATATGATAATACCTGGCATCTCTACCCATTCAATTCAGGCTATTTTATGTGCCTTAGGCTAAATACAGTCAATGCAGAGAAACTTAGGCTTCACCTATTAGAAAAATATGGCGTAGGGGTAATTTCAATTGGCGAAACAGATGTAAGAGTGGCATTTAGTTGTGTAGAGGTCAAGGATATCCCTGACCTTTTTGAGATACTATACAAAGGAGTTAAGGATTTGGAAAATCTGTAGAGACTTTCACGTAAATTTTAATTTATTGTCTCCTTCCGAGAATGGGAGAAAAACCCTCGCCTTTTTTCCGCAGGGCGGAATCTCTGCCACAAAGATTGGCGGACAAGTTCGCTTCGCTTCGACCCGCAAAGCGGGATTTCCACTTCGTTTCAACTGGCGAAGACTTTAGTTTAATAATTTTTACTGGTTAAGCCTTCCCTCCCCGTCCCGAGACCGTGACGGGATCGGGAGGCGCAACTTATGAATATGTAGTCCAATATGTATTACTCTACTAAGCGGTGCTATAAACTTATTTGTCGCAATGCCAGGTCTGGGCCAGGGGCACAAAGGAGCAAAGTGGAAAAGGCGTGTCTGCGTGCCTGCCT
>CAYMVB010000233.1:0-3306 GCA_964393665.1 uncultured Desulfobacteraceae bacterium
TGAGGCATTGTCATTATATAAAAAAATCCTTTCCATCTCGCCGGGGGATGAAAAGACAGAGGAGATCTATTTGGATTTGAAGTTCAGGCTATTGAGAGACAAGGAATAAACAAAAAATCCATCGCTTCTGAATCTCGGGTCTTTGTTGATTTATCACCCTATCAATAAAATGAGTAAAAAATTACAAAAGTTAAAAGAAACCCTAATGGGTATGGAAAATATTATTATAGCCTACTCAGGAGGTTTAGATAGCAGCTTTTTGCTAAGGGTTGCAAGCGATGTATTAGGAAGCAAGGTGGTAGCTGTTACTGCAAATTCATTGATTCACCCCCGGAAGGAGATAAAAGAGGCAAAAATAATAGCAATGCGCTTAGGGGTGAGACATAGAATAATAGAAACCCATGAATTATCGAATCCAAAATTTCTAAGCAATTCGAAGGACAGATGTTATTGGTGCAAAAGGGAAATGTATGGTGAGTTAGTGAATAGTGCAGGGAAGGATAATGCTATACTAGATGGTACAAACTATGATGATCTGAATGATTTTCGGCCCGGTTTGAGGGTGGCAAGCGAACTCGGGGTAAGATCACCCCTTATAGAGGCCATGCTTACAAAGGAGGATATCCGAAATTTAAGTAAAGATATGGGTCTGGTGACATGGAACAAACCTTCCCTTTCCTGTCTCGCAACTCGTTTTCCTTACGGCATGAAGATAACCAAAGACAATATTGCCAGGGTTGATAAGGCGGAGGAATTTTTAAGGGCTCTTGGGATCATTCAAGTAAGGATAAGGCATCATGATACAATCGCGAGGATCGAGGTGATGGATATGGATATACGCAAACTCACCGGTAAAGACTTTAGGGAAAAGATAGTCAGGTATTTTAAGGAGCTTGGTTATTTATATATTACAATTGATTTGGAGGGATACAGAACAGGTAGCATGAATAAAATTATTAAAGAATATTAGTAGGTTGTAAAAAAGGATAAAAAGATTATGTTGCACCAAAAAGGCTTTTTTTCATAGCAATGTTGCCATATATAGACATGATATCCCTTCTACTTATGACACCAACAAGCTTCTTTGGGTCATGCTTAGACACAACTGGCAGCAAGAAAAAGTCATGCTCATTTATTTTTTTTATGGCCATAAACAGGTTGTCATTTTCCAGTAAGGTAATTACCTCATGGGTGGCAATATCCTTTGCAGTCAGGTTTCCTTTTTCTTCTATAGAAGGAATTTTTTCAAAATCAGAAAAGGATACTATGCCGGTTAATCTATCATTCCCATCGACTATAGGAAAAATTCTTATCTTACTCTCATAAAAATAATCCTTTAGTTCTTTAATGGTTGCGTTATCCGGGATTGTTTTGACATCTTTTCTTATATAGTCTCCAATTGATATGTTCTTCAACTGGCTTATTTCCGAGTCAGATTCCAATTCAATTTTGAGATTTCTTGATTTGATATCCTGAACCCTCTGATTGTAGTACTGTATTACTTCCCTACGGTCGAGCATACCTAAAATAAAGGCATGATCTTCATCCTTCACGACTGGCAGCATTTGGATGTTTCTGAATGTGAATTTTTTTAGTACAGCATTGAGGTCTTCAGAAGGCGTTGAAAAAATAATATCTGATCGTGCAATATCTTTCATGACAATCAGGTTTCCAATCTCTTGATCAAAGAGGACTCCTCTAACATCATTTATAGAAAATATGCCTGTCAATTTTCTGTACTTATCTACCACAGGAAAATATGGTTGTTGGCTAGAGCTAAAGAACTTTTTAAATGAATTAAAGGTCATATCCTCAGGGATTAGTTCAACTTTTCTAAGCTGTGGCAACAGCTCTTTTACCTTTATGGCCTCGAGGATATCCACAAAAAAATCTCCCCTGTGGGCATTAGAGTCTATTCTGGATGGAACCTGTTTGATGTATATTGTCCATTTCCTGGATAGCAGGTACGTTACGGAACAGACCAGAAGACTTGGCAAAAGAAGGTGATAAGAATTTGTCATCTCACTTACGAACATAATGGTGGATATGGGCGCATTAGAAACTGCGGCAAAGAAACCTGCCATACCCACGACAACAAAGGCGCCTGGATGAGTAACTATCCCTGGCATCAGGATGTGAAATATCCTTCCAACCGAACCCCCGAGCGCGCCCCCGATTACGACAGAAGGACCAAACACACCACCACTTCCTCCTGAGCCAATAGATAGCGATGTAGTTGCTATTTTTCCAAATGCAAGGGCAATAAGAAATAGTGTAGGTAAGTGATTATAAAGTGCCATCTGTGCAAAACCGTAGCCAAAGGAAAGGGTTTGGGGCAGAAAAAATCCAATAGTTCCTGTTAAAAGTCCCCCAATGGCCGGCTTTATGTGGTTAGGTATTTTAATTGTTTCTGCAATATCCTTAACTCCATAGAAGGATTTTATGTACAAGATGCCGCTTGCTACAAGCACTAAGGCCAGAATAAGATAGGGACCTAATTCAAGAGGATTATCGAATGTGAAGTCCGGAGATTCAAATAGCGAACCCCAGCCAAATATTAGGCAGAAAACACAATAGGCGACCACAGATGAAATGCCTGCAGGGATGATTACCTCTGATTCAAATTCCGGATCCTTATAAAGTACCTCGGCTGCAAAGAGGGCACCTGCAAAGGGGGCCCTGAAGATACTTCCTACCCCTGCTCCTATTCCAGCTGCTAGCATTATCCTTCTGTCACGATCTGAAAGTCGTAGTTTTGTAGCTAAGAATGAACCAAATCCTGCACCGATTTGTGCTATGGGACCCTCACGGCCGCCTGATCCACCTGAGGTAATGGTCAGCGCAGACGCGATAGTTTTAATAATGGGTATTCTCCCCCGGACAAACCCTCCTTTGTTGTGATATGCATCAATAGCAGCATCTGTTCCATGACCCTCTGCCTCTGGAGCAAATGTGTATACAAGCCAGCCGCTAAGGAGTCCGCCAATGGCAGGTGTGAAAAAGAACATCCAGCGCTTAAACGGGACATCTACTGCAGTGAAAAGATGGTGCTCTCCAACCGGGGTAGGCGGTGTGTAACCTGCCATAAGCCCCATGAAGATGTATGTGCCGAGCTGACATAAGTAGTGAAAGGAGGCAGAGCCGAGGCCGGCAATAATTCCAATGAGTATGTAATACGATATCTGTTTTCCTTCAATATTTATCTGCCCGAGCTGAGTTTTTATTTTAGCAAGATCAATCATTGCATAAACTTACACTGTGTGCGGGATTTTCGTCAAGGTTAAACCTGAAAAGACAAAGAAAGTT
>CAYMVB010000234.1:0-2374 GCA_964393665.1 uncultured Desulfobacteraceae bacterium
ACATTGGTTTAAGGAAGATGGATTACTGAGCATGGAAGAAATTGTCGATGAATACATCAATTTTTCCTGCTGGGGTCTAATAGGAAAGACCAGGAAATAAATAACCTAAAAACCGAGGCAGGCTTTTTAGCCTTGCTACCTCGTTAGTTTAAGTTTAATCAGCTGTTTTGGTTTATAACTTTGTTAGACGCAAGACGGTGCAAATGGAAATGCTGGAGAACTTTCTAACGTCAGGGCAATATGAATTCTTAAGGGGGATGATATGCAAAAAGTAGGAAATAAATACGGCATACATAGGGTTGTTGAACCAAAGGATATTTTACCGCAACCAGCGCTTCGTTTATCCAATGATTTTTCTGAGATTTATGATAATGAGATTTTGTGTGACGTAAACACATTAAATGTAGATTCTGCCTCCTTTACTGATATTAAGAAACGAGCTGAAGATGATCCGAAAACTATCTCCAAAATCATCATGGATATTGTTACAAAATACGGAAAACTTAAAAATCCATGGACAGGCTCTGGGGGTATGTTTATCGGTGAAGTGGCTGACGTAGGGGATTCATTGAAAGGCAGGATTAATCTGAAAAAGGGTGATAAGATTGCCAGCCTCGTAAGCCTGTCTTTAACGCCATTAAGAATAGATGAAATCGTTAAGGTATATATGGATAAGGATCAGGTGGATATAAAGGGACAGGCAGTGCTGTTTGAAAGTGGAATCTGGGCAAAGCTGCCTGAAGACATACCTGAACCTCTCGCCCTCGCTATTTTAGATGTTGCAGGGGCACCTGCGCAAGTAAACAGGCTTGTAACAGATGGTGATACCGTGGCGGTGATTGGTGCGAGAGGCAAATCCGGATTACTGTGCTGTTATCAGGCTAAAAAAAAGGTGGGGCCTAAAGGGAAGGTTATCGGGATTGTACACCGCGAAGAAGGCAAGAAAGACGTTGAAGATGCTGGGTTTGTAGATGAGGTTATTGTTGGTCAGGCGGACCAGGCCATAGACCTTTTAGAGAAAGTGGAAAAGGCGAATGAGGGTAAGCTATGCGACGTGGTTATAAACTGTGTGTCTCGCAAGGATTGCGAAATGGGCTCTATCCTTATAGCAAAGGAGTTTGGAAAGGTTTACTTTTTCTCAATGGCTACCAGTTTTACTGCGGCGGCACTTGGAGCAGAGGGGATTGGCAAAGATGTGGAGATGATCATAGGAAATGGATACTGCCAGGGTCACGCAGATTTAGCCTTGGATATCATGCGCCAGAGCGCCTACCTCAAAGATCTTTATACAAAAAGATACTGCTGAGAAACTATGTAATTGTGCCAGGATATTTTACTATCATTATTGGTTATCCCGGTAAATAGATCGGTGATGTAAAGGTGCAGAATGAGTTATGGTTGCTGACGGTAATTTTTTGCGTGCAAAGAGACAGAAGGGGTTAGGTGTAAATAAGAATTGATACTGTTATCGCGGTAATCGAAGGTTAGGGAATGACTATAGATGAAAAAAAGGGAAATGGTATTACAACACTATCCTTTATTGGCTCAGATAAAAATGCCGGGAAGACAACTGTCTTGAATTTTGTGTACAGAAGGCTTAAGGAAATTGATGAAGGGAGAAGCTCCATATGTTTGGGGTCAATCGGTATAAACGGAGAAGCCATTGACTTTTATGAAAATAGACAAAAACCCATGATTTCTCTTTATAAAGGGAGTTATTTTATTACTGCTGCCGAATACCTGCATGATCTGACGGGAAAATATAGAATGGTGCATAGCTTCACCGGACCCCATTTTAACAAGGTTTATGTTTTAGGAGAATGCCTGTTTGATTTTCAGATTAGCCTTGAAGGCCCTAACAACAAAGAGGAAATTCTTCGTATGAAAAGGGATGTACAAGCGGTTTTGCCAAATAGTTATCTCTTGATTGACGGATCAATCGACAGGCAGTTTATCGCACACCCTGCGGTCAGTGACGAATTTTATTTTGCAGTTCTTGTCTCAACGCGGAAAGAGCAACTTCAAAAGGCAAGGGACTTGCTTTTTTCCCTGTCCCTTCAAATATGCCCCCAGGAACAGAAGCATTTATTAAAAGATTGGGTTAAGGAAGAGAATAAATCTGTTCTTCTTGGGGAAGGCGGTGAATTGCTATACCATGGCAAGGAGATACCCTTTGCTGATAAAAAATTGCAAGATATATGTCTTAATTGCAGGAAGAAAAAATGCATGCTTTATTTAAATGGCGCTCTTTCAAAGTCGCTTTATGCTCTTTTAGCGCCGCTAAAAAATTTAACCGTTATTCTTAATAATTTTACCCTATACCAAAACATATCTGTTTATGATTTTCAAAATAGAATTTTTTGGCCAAAGATTT
>CAYMVB010000235.1:0-2771 GCA_964393665.1 uncultured Desulfobacteraceae bacterium
GTGCTCCAGGTCCATATCTTTAAAGTCTACCTTCACCATGATTCTTTAACATAAAAGATTAAATCTATTCATTATAGACTGTTTTAATTACTTTTACTCGTATCTATACAGCCACTAAGACGCGAAGCCACGAAGAAAAGACTTATATCCATGTAACAATACACGTGCAGCCATGTTTTCTCAATACTATTCATGCGGCATATATAGGCCCATAAATGCAGTAATCTCATAATTTTTGTGGCAATATACGTGAGTAGTTACTTTTACTCTATGAATAGGTTGGGGGAAAATAGCGGGGGAAATATAAGATATAGTATATCTTAAAATTTTGGTAAATAGATTATGCCTACTCTTAAAAAATAGCGGTAAAAAATAAATACTCACATAGGCAGACCTTTAGCGAGTGCACGGAAAATGTAAAATATTTTCTACCCTGCGAAAAAAATGATTTCACAGCCTCATTGTTCTCAGTTTCGCAAGCTCCCATACATAATCATATATATGAAGGCCCTTACTTGCTGCGATTATTTCACCATCCTCCACACCGATACTTTCAGACATATATTCCTTGAGAAGTTGTATAGCACCCAGGTTGGCTGGAAACCCATTCCAAAGATCCCATGAACGAAAATAAACAACAAAATGGAGCTTGCCATCCTTAATCCTGGTATCTATGGCCCTGAGGCAGGGAGGGTCTTCAAGATATAATGAACTTCTGTCACCTATTGTCATAAAGGCCTGATTAGTTCCAGGACCATCTTCTCTATACATCCTTATAATTTCCTTTATTTGGGGCTCGAGATACTCCCCATAGGTATATTCCTCGCCACTTTTCTTAGCGGAAGTCATTAAATATGGCAGATACTGTTCAAGATAGCCATCAGCAACAGGGTTAGGTATTCCAAGGGCAGCTGGAATGTCAGGCAGTAGCGGCCTGGTACCTGGAAATTTTATATGTACGGTGATATAGTCAAACTCAAGCCTTTCTTGACCTTTGTAACTTCCTCTATCTATTTTGTATTTTCTTCCCTTATCAAGTATCTGATATATGCATTGAAACCATGCATCTGGCAGGTCACGGGCCTTTATGAACTCAAGATTCATCTATATTAATCCCTGACAATTTAAAATTTGGTAACTACTTAGCCACAGATCTACGCTGGTTGCCGCTGATATTTCGCCTTCTCTTATCATATACAAATCTTTTGAATTCTGGTTTTTTACCAAAATTCAATAATAAACCGACCTCAATATTTGTTGCCTGCCCGCCATCGGCTTCTCAATCAGGCGAGGCGGGCGGGTCTTCAAGTAGTTGATTAATTGAGCCTCATGTGCCGGGTCAAGGGTACGAACTGTTTTTAGTTCCATGATGACTTTCTCATCTATCATCAAGTCTGTCTTAAACCCAGATTATGCAGCCGTGAAAAAATACAGAAATATCCTTCTGCCTTTCTACACATAGTCCATACCCGGTTAAGACAATATATACGGCATTTTCATACACAGATTCCAGAAACCCATCACCAAGTTCATTATAAACTTCATAAAAGCTTTTAAGGATACTATTTGTTGTTTCTTTGTGTTTAAACGTATCTGTGTTCATCTGTGTAAATCCGTGGCCGAATAGTTAAAAAATTTGTCCTTTACTTATCCTGCCCCCACGAAATCGCCATTTCTCACAATTTAACGATGTAAAACTTCAATGTTATACTATTTCCTTCTTGCATCGTGGGAATCTGCGAATATCTCAAACATAAACCCTTCTCTAAAATCATAAACGAAGCTAGCAGACCTTCTCCACCCAACCATAAACGTCAGGTTTTTCACCATATTGAATAGCGGTAATTTCATTATAGAGCCTCTGTGAAAGCTCACCCATTTTACCTTCTGCTATACTATAATCCTTATCCTTATATGTTATCTGTCCTACTGGCGAAATAACGGCTGCTGTTCCAGTTCCAAATGCCTCCTTGAGCCTTCCGCTATCTGCCGCGGACACTATTTCATCAATAGAAATCATTTCTTCCTTAACAGTTATTTCCCAGTCTTTAAGCATCCTTATAACTGAATCCCTTGTTACGCCACCTAAAATACTCCCTGTAAGCGGGCAAGTAACAGCCGTATCATCTATTACAAAAAACATGTTCATTGTTCCAACTTCTTCAACCCACTTCTTCTCGCAAGCATCCAGCCATAGTACCTGAGTAAAGCCCTTTTTCTTTGCCTCCTCTGTTGCCAGCAGGCTCGCAGCATAGTTACCACCTGTCTTTGCGTCACCCATGCCACCTATAACAGCCCTCACATATTTATTTTCGGCGAATATTTTAACAGGATTTAGCCCCTCCTTGTAGTATGAACCAACAGGACCAATAATAATATAATAGAGACATTTGTTAGATGGTCGTACGCCTAAAAATGCCTCTGTTGCTATCATAGTAGGTCTTATATACAAGGACGTGCCCTCTGCCTTAGGAACCCATTCCTTTTCAAGGGTGATCAATTTTTTAAGGGCCTCCATGGAAATATCCTCATCTATCTCGGGCATGCATAGCCGTCGAGCTGACCTATTCAATCGCTTAAAGTTATCTCTTGGCCTAAAGAGATTTATGCTATCATCTTTACATCTGTATGCCTTAAGGCCCTCAAATATCTCCTGGCCATAATGAAAGACGACAGCAGCAGGATCTATTTCAAGGGGATGATAGCGTTCTATCCTGGCATTATGCCAGCCCTTTTCACTATCATAATCAAGAAGGAACATGTGGTCTGTA
>CAYMVB010000236.1:0-2291 GCA_964393665.1 uncultured Desulfobacteraceae bacterium
CCTATTCCGCCAGCAAAATCAATAAATTCCTTACCGTTAACATCTCGAATCAACGCTCCCTTAGCTGAGTCCACATAGCATGTAGTGCCACTAGAAAATCCATTAGCAACAAACTTCGAGCGCAATCCACTTATACCTTCGCTTTCTGAAGAAGTTTTCATAATTCTCTCCTTAATTCTTCACTTGCTGGTATTCTGTATGAAAAAACTTAATGCAAGAATTTTAAAATTATTGATGCATATTTTCATCACTATGAAAAACCAAGCCAATTTTTAACATCTATTAAGGCTTTTTTGACCTCGAGAAGAGACTAACGCATGATCACGGCACTTTCCTCTGCGAACCCTTGCTAGGGATTTCTTTCTTTCGCCTCCCTTGATGGGAGGGGATTAAGGGGAGGGTGTAATAAACAATTTATCCGTACCACCTCCCTGTCTGCGTGCAACGCACAGGCAGGTAACACATCCATGCGTATTGGTTAATACTGCATATTCCAAAAACTGAGAACCCTGAATCCCTGACTTCTAAGTCATTCATCTCTTTCCGTATCTTCCCCTGTTTCTACCGAGTGCTGTCCCCCATCGGCTTCAATGATTATTTGTCCTTCAAAGCAAAGAAAATCAACAATATAGCCCCCGATTGGCTGTTGTTGCCTTCTGAACTTTAGCCCTTCCATGTGTTTAGCTCTCAAATATTTCCACACTAGCATGTCTAAATCTGTTGATCTTTTTCTGAGAGCTTTAGCTGTTTTCCCCTCCCCCCTTACCCCCTCCCGCAAGGGGAGGGGGGGGGTTGAAGATGAGATCTTTTATCCCTTCAGAACCCTTAACCCTCGACTGCAGGGGGAGGTAACGTACCCGCTCATTTTGAGAAAGAGCCAGTTTTTTCATGCAAAATAACCATCTCAAAAATTTGCATTGATTACTTAGGCACACCTTGCTCTGACCATCCCCTTAAACGATAGTAGTCAGAAAGCATCGTGTTGAAATCATCTCTGCTCAATACCTTTTTCTCTTTTCCTAATGGTTCATCAAAGAAACGGCTGGGAAGATTATCATCGTCTTTTGTCAGGCCTTCACGAATATTAAATTTTCTGGTTAAATCAATTGTGTAAGAGGCGGTTTTTTTAAGATCAGATTTGCTCATCTTCATGCCCGTTGTCGCCTCAATTATCTCAGAAAGCTCATCCCACATATAGAAATCCCGGTAAAATCTGCAGACAATAAGCATATCTTGAAGTGCCAGTCTTTCCTCAAAGTCAATAAACAAATCTGCCTTACCTTCAATCTGGTCTTTGTCGATCATGCCAGATAGCTCCGCCTTGTAAAAGGTCGACCGCACATGGCAAGCGCCACGGGGTGATACCGCATAGGCAAGGCCCATACCCTTTAAGACTCGAGGTTCATACCCAGCCGGTTCCATACCCTTTACATGAATTGCCAGACCCTCCATATCCCACAACTTTGCGGCATACCTTATGCCCTTTGACAAAACCTCTCCAATGCCTTTTCGCACAACAATGTCATGTAAAAGACCAGCTGCCGCATCAGGATCTCCGTACGGTATTTTCTCTTTGATTTTACCTGTAGAAGAGGCCTCCATGGCAAAGGCGCACAGGTTTCCGGCAGTAATCGTATCCATGCCCATCTCATCGCACATGTTATTTAGGTAGGCAATCTCTCGTAGATCATGGATCATACAAAGCCCGCCAAAGGCATAAATAGTCTCATACTCTGGCCCCTCAATCTTAAGCCCCTTATGGCGTCCATCCTGAACCTCTGAAAGTTTTCCACATGCCATAAAACACTGGGCACAGGCAGTGGACCTGGTCTTCAACTGCTCGTTCATCTTCTCCGCACTCAATAGTTCCCATCCATCAAATGTCCCGGTATGCCAGTATCTTGAAGGGAAGGCCTCAACCTTGTTATTTATAGAGACAAGCATTGGTGTGCCAAGGCCTCTGTATGCCTTTGCCCCGGCATCTGTTTTTCCCTTGTCCCGAATCCTTTTTACAAAGGCTTTAAGGAGGTCAGGGTTTGCAACTTCTCTTTTTTTCGTGCCATGAAATGTAAGCCCTTTTACCTTCTTAGAGCCCAAAACCGCACCGACACCGGTACGGCCTGCTGACCGCCAGTAGTCATTTTCCACTACCGCAAAAGGGATAAGGTTTTCACCGGCAGGTCCAATGGTTAAAACAGCAGCCTTCGAAGCGTCTGATTCCTTTTTAATTATGTCCTGTGCCTCATAGGTGCCTTTACCCCAGATATGCGCTGCATCATGGAAGACTACCT
>CAYMVB010000237.1:0-3915 GCA_964393665.1 uncultured Desulfobacteraceae bacterium
GAGCAATAATTCCCTGAGATTATCTGCAAAAACTCTTATCGCCTCTTTATCCGCCTTTTCCTTTGATTTTAATCTCGCTTCTGTCTCCATTGACCTTGAAAGCAGTCTCTTGTAGGAATCTTGAAGGGACAGCCTGACCTGATTGGAATCTTCACCTTCTCCCTTTATAAACAATCCCTCTAAAATCTTAATGGCATCCTCCTCATCCGGCTCTATTGTAAGATAAAGAATGCCTTCCCTTTCCCCTCTTCTCATTGCAAGAAGCCTGTGGGATGGGACACCTGACAAAGGCTCTTCCCAGTTGAAGTAATCCTTGTATTTTTGTCCTTTTATTTCCATATCCGGTACGAGCCTACTTTTGATTATAGCCTTGGATTTAAAAAGCCTCCGCATCAAGGCCCTTGAATCTTGATCCTCGCTTATCTTCTCTGCCATAATATCCCTTGCCCCTGCCAGGGCCTCTTCTGCGTTTTCAATCCCTTTTTCAGGGTCTATGAATTGAGCTGCCGCCTGAAAAAGGTCAATATTATTCTGCGCAAATACTAATTCAGCAAGGGGTTCAAGGCCTTTTTCCCGTGCGATTGTCGCCCTTGTTCGACGTTTCGGTCTGTATGGCAGATAGATGTCTTCGAGGATTGCCATAGTTTCAGCAGCGATCACCTTTTCTTTAAGCTCATCGGTCAGATGACCATGCTGCTCCAGGGATTTAAGTATAGATTCCCGGCGCTCCTCAAGTTCTCGCAACCTGCGAAGCATATCTCGAATAAAGGTTACGGCTACTTCGTCGAGGCTGCCCGTTGCTTCTTTTCTATATCGGGCGATAAAAGGAATGGTTGCACCTTCCTCAAGGAGTGTAGCCACTGCCTGCACCTGATTCACCCTTAGTTTTAATTCATCTGCAATTTTTAATACATGTATGTCATCCATATCAAAGCTAAGCCTTCTTTATTACCCTTTTTAAAATGGGGTGTTAACAAAAAATCTTACACGAAAGAGACCAACATAAAATAATAAATAAATACAACACTTCACTGCAGAATGGCAATAACCAAAGTTACTCATGATCAAACCAATGTGTATATGATTGAAAATTTTATTTCAGGATGATATCTAAGACTATGCAAAACAATACAATATATTCGGGACTCATTGACGCACACTGTCATCTTTATTCACTGCCTGACGTAGAAGATGCAATTCTTTGTGCCCGTGACGCTGGCGTGTCAAAGGCAATCGTCGTTGCCGAGGACATGGACTCAATGGAGAGGACCTTGAGATTAAGGGATGAATTCCCTGACTTTGTGCTTCCAGGCCTTGGCATACATCCTGTACATGTTCTGACAATGGATGATAGTCAATGGAAAAGCGCTTTTGGATTCTTAAAAAATCACAGTAGTGAAATCCTCTGCGTCGGCGAGATTGGCCTGGATTATAAATATGCCAAAACAGCAGAGGAACAGGAGAGGCAGCTTTATGCCCTTCGCGAACAGATGGATTTGGCAGCTGATAATAACCTGCCCATAAACCTTCATTCCAGAAGGGCGTTAAGACAAACCATGAATGAGGCCATTGCCTTTCACAAAAAGACTAGCCTTAACGCACTCCTTCACTGGTTTGCACATTCAAAAAAACTTCTAAAGACTACGAACGAAAGCGGTATTTATGTATCTGTTGGGCCATCCATACTTTTTTCAGAGGAATCCCTGGAGCTTGCCTCTTCCATTAATCCTGACTTGATATTAGTGGAAACAGACACGCCGGTTTACTACCATGGTAATCCTTCCAGCCCTGCATGCGTGAAAAAGGTGGCTGACAAATTAATCTCCAGATATCCTGAAAACACCCTTTCAAAAGAAAAAATTACAGAAAATACCTTAAAATATCTGAAATAATTATTTTTAGATCACAATTTTAGATAACCTAAGTTCCCTATTTCAGTCTGAATCTAACTGGTATTTTTACCCACATTTCTACTACCTCATCCCCCTCCCTGCCAGGGGAAAAAAGCCACTTTGTTACTGCCTCTATGGCAGCCTCATCCAATAATGTATGGCCACTTGATTTTTCCAAACGAACAGCGCCAGCACTGCCATCTTCTCTAACAAGTACCTCCAGAACCACCCGGCCCTGATAGCCCCTCCTCCTTGCAAGCCTGGGGTAGGCAGGAGGCCTGTTTTTTTTGTACCTGGGTATAGCCATGGTAATAGTAGGGGCTGGTGTATGGGGTAATGAGTCTTCCGGCTGGCTAATTTTATCGGTTTTTCCTGGTGCTGATGGAATGCTCTTTGGCATGCTTGAGATTTCCTTTGGCAGGGTAATATCTTTCTTTTCTGAAATCTCATTTTTTTCAGGGGGTAAAGGATCAGGCTCCATTTTCTGCACAGGCTTTTTTTCAAGCCTCGGGGGGCTGGCCTTTTTTATCACGTTCTCCTGCACCGGCTTTTCTATTTTTTTCTTTTTTTTGGGTTTATCAGGAGTTTTTTCTAACTTTGGCCCTTCCTCTAATTTTTTTATACTCTTTTTTTCAGGCTCTTTAGCAACAATGGTATTCTCTTCTTTTACAACAATCTCTTTATTTTGAGCAGCTTTATCAGGTTTATCAGGCTTTATCAAATCAATTGCTATGACATTACGGCTTCGTTTTTTCGGAATAGCAGGGCGAACCTTAAAAATGCCAGGGTCCGTAAAGGCAAGGCTGAAATGCAAAAATAATGCAATGAAAAAAGAAGGCAGCAGATACCTGTTCAATTACTACTCTCCTTAGTCTGCAATGAAATCTTGCTGATACCAGATTCTCTTATCTCGTCCATGATATTAATCAACCGCTGGCATGTAACATTTTTGTCAGAGGATAGAATTAATCCGGGTGCCTGCCCTTTATTAGCCCTTAGCTTTAATAAGATACCAAGTTCCTCTAATAAGACACTCCGGTCATCCAGCAGTATATCGCCGTTTTCCTTAATAGCTACTGATATAGGTAATCCCTCTTCAATTTTTGCGGTGGAAGAAAGCGGCAGATTAACCGATATACCTCTGTTTACTACCATGGAAAGCATTGCGTAGATAAAAAAGATGAGAAGGAGAAAAACTATATCAATAAGGGGCAGCATTTCAACCCTTGCCCTTTTTTGTTTTCCAAGATTAACCCTCATAAGGTTCTCCGGCATTAACCTCGGCATTATTTTCCGAAGTAAGCTTTTCGTAGACTATTTCCAGACTCGAGGCATATTTTTCTATCAGGGCAGCTGCCTTTTCTATCCTTGTATTAAAATAGTTGAACGGAAAAAGCGATAGGATAGCTATACCCAGACCTGCCGCGGTGGTTATGAGGGCCTGGGAAATCCCCACTGTCACTGCTTGCGGGTCTGCCAGGCTGGATTCTCCCAAAAGTTCAAATGAGAGGATAATGCCTATTACCGTTCCAAAAATTCCTAACAGGGGTGAAACGGTTATCATTGTATCAAGGACAGATAAATGCTGTCTCATTCTCTCTAATTCATCAGAGGCTGCTGTCTCCATGGCCTTTGTCATGCTAAATTCCCTGTGCAATATTCCTGTAACAAGGATTCTTATAACGAAGTCCTGGGAATTCTCTATTTTTTCCCTTATAGCCTGCCAGTCTCCAAACTCAGCAAGGGATAAAACAGTATTAACTAAACCCTGATTTCTCCTGTGATCTTCTATTATCCAGAAGATAGAACGCTCTATTATAACGGTTAAGGCGATTATAGAGCACAAGAGAAGTGGATACATTATGGGGCCACCTTTTATAAATATGTCAATCATAATGACTCCTTCTTACCATTACTCTTTCTTGATAAAATAGTAATACGCGGTGTATTACTTACGGGATTTTCATCTACAAGAACCGGACATTGATATACCTCACCAATGTTTTCAGCGGTTACTACCTCA